>LUZO01000063.1 GCA_001603685.1 Bacteroidales bacterium Bact_23 | reverse complement strand
AAAGTGGATACAGTAGTGCTGAATGGAGAGGTTATAACCATCTGACTCTATAAATAATTGAAAATTAAATCATTAAAAAATAAAACCTTCATTAAATGAAACAAATCATTGAATGCGTTCCGAATTTCAGCGAAGGACGCGACATGGCTGTCATTGAGCAGATTACCAACCAGATTAAGACTGTTGAAGGCGTTAAATTGCTCGATGTTGATCCGGGTGCTGCCACCAACCGCACCGTGGTAACCATTGCCGGCGAGCCTGAGCAGGTGATTGAAGCGGCTTTCAGGGCGGTAAAGAAAGCCATGGAAGTGATTGATATGAGCAAGCATTCGGGCGCTCACCCCCGTTTTGGCGCCACCGATGTGTGCCCGCTGGTTCCCATTTCGAACATCACCATGGAAGAGACCGTTGCCTATGCCCACAAACTTGGCGAGCGCATCGGCAAAGAGCTGGGAATTCCCGTTTATTTTTATGAAAATGCGGCAAAAAGCCCTGAGCGCCGCAACTTAGCCAACTGCCGTTCAGGCGAGTACGAAGGGCTGCCCGAAAAGCTGAAAAATCCGGCCTGGGAACCCGACGAAGGCCCGGCACAGTTCCTCCCCAAAACAGGAGCCATTGCCGTTGGTGCCCGCGACTTCCTGGTTGCTTACAACATCAACCTCAACACCACCTCAACACGCCGCGCCAATGCCGTAGCATTCGACATCCGCGAAAAAGGGCGCCCCATGCGCGAAGGCAACCCCATCACCGGAAAAATCGTGAAGGACGAGCACGGAAATCCGGTAAACATCCCCGGATCGCTCAAAGCATGCAAGGCAATCGGCTGGTTTATAGAAGAGTACGGCATCGCCCAGGTTTCCATCAACCTGACCAACATCAGCATCACTCCGGTGCATGTGGCATTTGAGGAATCCAGCAAGAAGGCCGCCGAGCGCGGTATGCGCGTTAGCGGATCAGAGATCGTAGGACTGGCGCCGCTGAAGGTGTTTACCGATGCCGGAAAGTATTTCCTGAAAAAACAGAAGCGTTCGGTTGGCGTTTCGGAGGCTGAACTGATCAAGATTGCCGTTAAATCAATGGGCCTTGACGATCTGAAGCCGTTCCACCCCGAAGAAAAAATTATCGAGTATGTGCTTCAGGAGAAAACCGGAAAGAAACTGATGGATATGAGTTGTTCAGCCTTTGCCGATGAAACCGCCTCCGAATCACCGGCACCGGGCGGCGGATCCATCTCAGCATACATGGGTGCACTTGGCATTTCGCTGGGCACCATGGTAGCCAACCTCTCATCGCACAAAGCCGGCTGGGACGACCGCTGGGAAGAGTTTTCCGGCTGGGCCGAAAAAGGTCAGGCACTCAAGGATGAGCTGATCAGGCTGGTGGACGAAGACACCAACGCATTCAACAAAATCATGGATGCTTTCGGCCTCCCGAAAAGCAACGACGAGGAGAAAGCCATCCGCACCAAAGCCATCCAGGATGCAACCCGCTATGCCATTGAAATCCCCTTCAGGGTGATGAAGAAATCGTATGAAACGATGGAAATCCTGAAAGCGATGGCCGAAACCGGCAATCCAAATTCGGTTTCCGATGCGGGAGTCGGAGCGCTGGCAGCCCGCTCTGCGGTGATGGGGGCTTACCTGAATGTTAAAATCAATGCCGGCGATCTGGAAGACAGGGAGTTTGTTGCTTCGGTAATTGCAGAAGGCGCCGAAATTGAGCGCAAGGCAAAACAGGCTGAGGAAGAGATCCTTGCCATCGTAAATCAAAAAATTACCGTCTGAAAATCAATCAGGTCCGCTGCAGCCAATCCTGCAGCGGACTTTTAATAACACCATCAAATGGCGCACGAACTTCTGACCATAGGAATCCTCTATTTTACCTCATTTTTCGCCATCATCAATCCGCTGGGCGTAATGCCGGTATTCCTCACCCTAACCTCCGACCTGTCGGACAGGGAGAAGAAAAGAACGGCATTCAAAGCGGTATTTACAGCTTTTATCACACTGATACTGTTTGCTTTAAGCGGTCAACTCATGTTCAAATTCTTCGGCATATCGGTGGACAGTTTCAGGGTGGTGGGCGGCATCATCTTCTTTATTATGGGATACGACCTGCTGCAGGCGAGAATCAGCAAAATAGACATGGACGAAGAGATGGTTCAGAAATATGTGGAGGACATTTCTATTACCCCGCTGGGCATTCCCATCATTGCGGGGCCGGGATCCATTACCAACGCCATTGTTTTGATGGAAGACAGTGTTACCCTCTCTCATAAGATTATCCTGTTGCTCACCATCGTGCTGACCCTTGCGGTTACTTATCTGGTGCTGCTGGGCGGTGGCAAAATCGGCAAATTGCTGGGCGATACGGGCAACAAAATTACCATGAAACTCATGGGTCTGATTATTATGGTTATTGCTGTTGAGTTCTTTTTTGCCGGTCTAAAGCCAATTTTACAATCTATCTTTCTGGTAAACTGATGGAAGCGCCAGCTGGCCGGAATGGAAAGAAAGATCCGAAGCCACAATCCCGCTAATGCGATTTATTAAAAAACTGCACATCAGAGAAATGCAACCACTAAAGCAATTCGGAATATCATTCGGGGAGTTCAATCTCAACAGCAGCCAGTTTGACATTGACTCCCGGA
This sequence comes from Bacteroidales bacterium Bact_23, assembly GCA_001603685.1. GTDB lineage: Bacteria > Bacteroidota > Bacteroidia > Bacteroidales > Lentimicrobiaceae > Lentimicrobium. The sequence goes on along the minus strand of LUZO01000063.1, from coordinate 532 downwards.
TTCATGGCGTTATGCACACCTATCGTGTAATGTGCCATGTGCTGAAGCTGGGGATGGCAACCGGAAAAATACCCGAAGCCAGAAACGCATTTTTTGCAGCCTACATTCATGATATGGCCAGAAGCCACGATGGTTACTGCGCTGAGCACGGCTCTGAAGCAGCCGCCGGTAAACTGCCGCTATATGCCGGTTTGTTTATCAAAAACGGAGCAACCAACTCCGATCTTATGGTAATTGAAAAAGTAGTAAGCAACCATTGCGAAAAAGAGGATTTTAAAAAAAACGATCCCGACTGGCATACAATGGCATTGCTGAAAGATGCGGATGCCCTTGACCGCATCAGACTGGGAGAAGATAACCTGAAACCTGAGTTTTTACGAATTCCTGAAACATTTCGGTTGATTGATTTTGCAAAAACACTTTTTTATAAAACCGAAAACATTCATTTACAAGACTTTGCAACCATCCTCAAAATTGCACAATTGACAAACCAGGAACTATATTAATTTCTTTGTCTGCTTTATTTATTTAA
>LUZO01000062.1 GCA_001603685.1 Bacteroidales bacterium Bact_23 | reverse complement strand
GGATTCTTGTGACATTCCTGCTTGCCTGCCATGTCTCTGTTGCTCAGGTTGTACTGAATTCCGCCGGAAGCACCGGCGCCACACTGCTCAACGACTCTTTTCAGGGTATCAGGGTTAAGAATGTTTTTTCCTCGTTCGATCACTTTGAGGTAAACACGCCTGAAGGGATATTTACCGAAATTACCGCCCCGGGTTACACCTTTAGCTGGGAGGAAGGCATGCCCAAGCTTCCGGTAATGCGCCGCCTGATTGAGATTCCGGCAGGTGCCGTTCCCGAGGTCAGGGTTGTTTCCTACGACATCAGTGAATATGCCCTTAGCGATTTCGGCATTCCGAACCAACTGATGCCCACCCAGCCGCGTGTTGCCAAAAACCAGAAGGAGCCGGCTACCTTTGTGGTAAACCACCGGACTTATCAGACCGATGCCTTCCTGCCGAATACGCTGGCTAAGGTTGAAGTGGTCGGAACCATGCGCGATATGCGCATCGCCCGTCTGGAGGTATCGCCTGTGGAATACAACCCCGCCGCCGGAATCATCCGGGTTTACGACAATGTGGAGATTGAGGTTGCATTCAACGGCGCCGACTATTCCGCCACCACCGGGCTTGCCGCCAGAACCCGTTCACCCTATTTCAACAGCTTCTCATTCCTGAACAACCTCCCCAAAGGCACCTCTCAAAGAGGAAACCTGACCAGCTACCCGGTTAAAATGGTAATTGTTTCCGACCCCATGTTCAAGGAAACGCTGCAGCCTTTTATCCAGTGGAAAATCCGGAAGGGATTCACCATGGTTGAGGCATACACCAATGATCCGGCGGTAGGCAACACAACCGCTTCCATAAAAAACTATCTGCAGAACCTTTACCAATCGGCCACTCCCGGAGATCCCGCTCCCAGCTTTGTACTGTTCGTGGGCGATGTGGCTCAGATTCCGGCCTACATACAATCGGGGCATGTAACCGACCTCTACTACTGCGAATATACCAACGATGTGCTTCCGGAGGTTTATTACGGCCGTTTCTCGGCCAGCTCGGTGGCTCAGTTGCAGCCGCAGATCGACAAAACCATGATGTATGAGCAGTACCTTTTCCCCGATCCCTCATTTCTGGGAAAAAGTGTAATGATATCGGGGGTTGACGGCAGTTTCGCCACCAAATACGGGAATGGCCAGATTAATTACGGAACCACCAATTATTTCAATGAAGCCCACGGCATTTACAGCCACACCTACCTTTACCCCGCCTCCGGAAGCGCCGCTTCATCCATTATTCAGAATATCAGCGATGGCGTAGCTTACGGAAACTATACCGCTCATGGTTCATCTGCCGGCTGGGCCGATCCTTCCTTCACCATTTCCGACATTCCCGGATTGCAGAACTACGGCAAATATCCGCTGCTGGTGGGCAACTGCTGCGAAACCAACCCCTACAACATCAACTGCTTCGGCGAAGAGTTGCTGAGGGCTCAGGACAAAGGAGCCGTGGGATATATCGGCGCATCGAACAGCACTTACTGGGACGAGGATTATTATTTCGGCGTCGGCGTTGGCCCCATCGGCCCGGGCTCCACCTACGAAAACACCACCCTTGGAAGCTACGACAGGGCTTTCCACGATCATGGAGAGCCTTTCGAAGACTGGTTTACCACCCAGGCGCAGATGTTTGTAGCCGGAAACCTTGCCGTTACCGAATCGGGCTCATCAATGACCACTTACTACTGGCAGGTTTACTGTCTGATGGGCGATCCTTCACTAATGATCTATTTTGGCGTTCCGCCCGAAATGAATGTGACCTACGACGGGCTGATGCCGCTGGGAATTGATGAATTTACCGTCAATGCCGAGCCCTATGCCTATGTCGCCATTTCGAAGGATGGTGTACTGTACGGAAGCACGCTGGCCGATGAATCGGGACTGGCCGTGGTGGCACTGAATCCCATTACCATCCCGGGAGATGCCGAGATAATCGTTACAGCCCAGAACAAGCAGCCGTTTTTCGGAACCGTTCCGGTAGCTGCTCCCGACGGACCTTATGTACTGCTGCAATCGCAGATCGTAAACGATATAAATGCCAATAACAACCAGTTGCCCGAATACAACGAATCGTTCGGCTTTAATATGCAGTTGAAGAATGTGGGCCGGACAAAAGCCGAGAACCTTACGGTAACACTCACCTCGTCAAGCCCCTATGTTGAAATAAAAAATGGCAGCGAATCGTGGCCCGATCTGGAGCCCGACCAAATCAACGGTTTGGAATATGCCTTTGAAGTAAGCACCGCCATGTGGCTTCCCGATCAGCACCCGGCCGTGTTTGAACTCAGCATTACCGACGGAAATGAGACCTGGACAAATTCGTTTACCCTAAAACTTAATGCGCCTAAACTCGCATCCGGCAACCTGATTGTGGACGATTACCTTCAGGGCACCGGAAACGGCAACCGACGCCTCGATCCGGGCGAAAACGCCGTGGTTTCATTCCCGGTTGAAAATGCCGGACACTGCTCCGCCGAAGAAACTGTCGCTCACCTGTTTACCGATAGCAAATGGCTGGATATCAACTTCGTACGCTACGAAATTGGCAATATTGCCTGCGGAACCACCAGTAATGCCGTTTATTCCATTGCTGTCGATCCCGAAACCCCGGTCGGAACAACGGCGAACCTCTATTTTACCGGTGCTGCCGGCGCTTACACCACCACAAAAATATACAATCCCAAAGTCGGGCTGGTTATCGAGGATTTTGAAACCGGCGATTTCTCAGCCTTCCCATGGGAAAACACCAGTGCAAAACCGTGGACCATCACCAACCTGATGCCGCACGGCGGAAGCTACAGCGCCCGTTCCGGAGCCATAAGCCACAACGCCGCCACTACGCTGCAGGTTACCATGGATGTGCTTACCAATGACGAAATTTCCTTTGCCTACAAGGTTTCCAGCGAAAGCGGCTGGGACCACCTCAAATTCTATATCGACAATTCGGAGAAAGGATCATGGTCGGGCGAAATGGGATGGGCAAACGTTTCATTCCCGGTTACTGCCGGCAAACGCACCTTCAAATGGACCTACCGTAAGGATTCCGGTGTCTCCAGCGGATCGGATGCCGCATTCCTCGACGATATCATTTTCCCCTCTTCCGATGGCAGCATCCCGTCAAGCGACCTGACGGTTAAAGCCTTTGCATACCCCGATACCATTTGCGGCGAAGGCGAAGCCGCCCTGTTTGCCTTTGTAAGCAATGCCACCGGAACGGTACAATATGCCTGGACGCCCGAAGAGATGCTCAGCAATGCCGCAATATTCAACCCTGTTGCCAACATTTCAGAGACCACAGAATTTGCAATTAGCATTACAAATCTGTTCGACACTGCCAATGATACCATTACCATCGGTTCAAAACCGGTTCCTGAAAAGCCGGTTATCGAACAGACTGCAACCCAGCTGATTTCAAGTGCCGTGGAAGGCAACCGGTGGTACAGCGCCGACGGTGCCATCGAAGGAGCAACCGGACAAATTTATGAACCTGAAACTTCGGGATACTACTATGTGATTGTTACCTCGGCCGAAGGGTGCGAATCAGAACCGTCCGAAAGCATTTACTTTTCGATGGTCGGCGTTACAAACCAGGATAAAGCCGGTAACCTCAGCGTTTATCCCAATCCTTTCACCAGCGAGCTAAATGTATCGTTCATCGTGGCAAAGGAGGAGCGGGTCAGAATCAGCCTGCTGAATATCACGGGCCGGGAGATTGCCACCATAGCCGAAGGCAGTATGGTTCAGGGCAATCATACCGTTACCTTTGTTCCCGCCGGCCTGAATCCCGGAATTTACCTGCTGAGAATGCAGTCGGAAAGCAACACCTCGGTCACCAAAATCGTATTATCAAAATAAAACCCAAACAATAACAGTATCATGCGTTTAAAAATCAATTTGCTTGTTGTCCTTTTTCTGATTATCACCGGAATTGCTCCGGCCCAGAACTGGGTAACCATTACCTCTGACAATCCGGTGGCTGCCGGCACCACGCTTCTGGCCTCCGACGGAGCTTCATCGGTAGTTGAATTTACCCTTGGCGGCTTTAACCTGATTCCGGTTAATACGCCCCGCGGCGAAGCGTTTGTAGTTGATGTAAAAGGCGGCACTACCCTGCTCGAAAAGGGAGCGCCCGATCTGCCGAAACTTACCGCTTCGGTAATCATCCCGGACAATGCGCTGATGGATGTCAGGGTAATCTCATCACAATACATTGATTATCCTTTTATTGACATTGCGCCCTCGAAAGGTAATTTCACCCGCGACATCGACCCCGCCACCGTTCCTTACACCTATGGCAGGGTTTACGAGCAGGATGCATTCTATCCGCAGCTGCAGGCTGAACTCCGCGAGCCTTACATTCTCCGCGATTACCGGGGGCAGACCATTATTGCCAATCCTTTCAGCTACAACCCGGTTACCAGAACCCTGAGGGTCTATTACCAGATGACCGTCGAAATCAGGCAGACGGGTATTTCATCCGTTAATACACTCAACCGCAGCGCACAACCTGAGAAGCTAGTGGATGAATTCGCCAGAATTTATGAAAAACAATTCCTTAATGCAAATACCTCTTTGCGCTACACTCCGCTTGAGGAGCAGGGAAATATGCTGATCATCTCCTACGGCGCCTTTATGGATGAGATGCAGGACTTTGTGGAATGGAAAAAGACCATCGGCATTCCCGTTGAGATGGTGAATGTATCCGAAATAGGAGCCACGGCTACTGCCATCAAGGCATTTGTTGCCAATTACTACGCCGAGAAAGGCCTTACCTATCTGCTGCTTGTCGGCGACCATGCTCAGATTCCCACCGTTACCGGCGGAAATCTCGGCGGCCCTTCCGACCATGCCTATGGCTACCTTGTCGGAAACGACCATTATCCCGATATCTTTGTGGGACGCTTCTCGGCCGAGAACACCACCCATGTGAAAACTCAGGTTACCCGCTCCATTGCCTACGAAAAGAATCCCGATGTTACCACTGACTGGTTCTCCACCGGATTTGGCATCGCTTCGAGCGAAGGTCCGGGACACAACGGCGAGTACGACTGGCAGCATCAGCGTCAGATCCGCACCAAACTGATGGATTATACCTATACTGCCGTCGGTGAATTTTATGAAGGTAGCCGCGGCGGCGAAGACCTGCCTGGCAATCCCACCTCGGCAATGGTAACCCAGGCTGTTAACGAAGGCAGGGGAATCATCAACTATACCGGCCACGGAAGCCAGACTTCATGGGTTACCACCGGCTTCTCAAATAGCGGCGTAAACGGCCTGTCGAACAACAACATGTGGCCCTTCATCTGGTCGGTAGCCTGCGTTAACGGCGACTTCCTCAACGGCACCTGCTTCGCCGAAGCCTGGCTGCGTGCATCCAATGACAATGGCCCTACCGGCGCCGTTGCCACCCTGATGTCAACCATTAACCAGAGCTGGAATCCCCCCATGGAAGGACAGGATGAAATGGTAAACATTCTGGTTGAATCGTACGAAAACAACATCAAACGCACTTTCGGCGGACTCTCCATGAACGGATGCATGAAAATGAACGATGTATTCGGTTCTTCAGGTGCCGATATGACCGACACCTGGCTGATCTTCGGCGACCCCTCACTGATGGTGAGAACAGCCATGCCGCAGAATCTGAATCCCATCCACGAGCCGGTCGCATTCATCGGTTCGGAGCAGTTTACCGTGAACTGCAGTGTTGAAGGCGCACTTGCCTGCCTCACCCTGAACGGCGAAATTCTGGGTACCGCCACCGTTACCGGAGGTGTAGCCATCATCAACATCCCCACCCTTTCGGATGTGGGAGAAATGACCCTGGCTGTAACCGCTTTCAACCATATGCCTTACATCGCTGAAATAGAAATTCTTCCCCTCGAAGGGCCCTATGTGGTTTACGGAAGCCAGCTCATCAACGATGAAGCAGGAAACAACAACCAGCAACTCGACTACAACGAATCGGTTCTGCTGACCCTCGGAATGAAGAATGTGGGCACCGAAAGCATTGAGAATGTAATCGTTAGCATCGCCTGCACCGACCCCTATATTTCACTTGCCGATACCCTGGCTGAATATCCGGTAATTCCGGCCGGCGAAATTGTCATGATCGACAATGGTTTTGGTTTCAGCGTAAGCCCCGATGTTCCGGACAGCTATGCCATTCCGTTCTCCTACAGAGCCGTTTCGGGCGATAAGCATTGGAAAGGAAACTTCAACATCATTGCCCACTCCGTAAAACTGAACTTTGCCGGAAAGGCAATCGTTGACAGCGAAGGAAACAACAACGGCAAAGCCGATGCGGGAGAGACCTTCAACCTCAACCTCTCGGTGATAAATGCCGGAACGGCACCCGCACCGGGCGTTTTCGGCGTACTTTCAACCAACGATCCCTTTATCATCATCCACAGCGATACCCTCGACTATGGTACCATTCAGGGATATGATACCGGAACCTCCGGTTTCACAGTTACCGCAAAACCCGACACCCCTGCCGGACACAGCGTAGAGTTTACCTTCGATATGCAGTGCGAAGACGGATTCCTGAACACCACCACCGTTACCATAGTTGTCGGACAGATTCCTGTTCTGATCATTGACCTTGACGGGAACCACAATTCAGGGCCGGTAATCAGGCAAACGCTTTCAAATATTTCAGTTAGTGCCGACTATACCATTACCTGGCCACTGACCATCAGCGCATACCAGTCGGTATTTGTCTGCCTGGGAACCTACCCCAGCAATCAGGTATTATCCAACGCCCAGGGGCAGGTGCTCGCCAACTTTATGAATAACGGCGGCAGGGTGTATATGGAAGGTGGCGATACCTGGGCATACAACACCGCCACCCCTGCACACGCCATGTTTAAAATCAAGGGCGACAGCGATGGCTCGAGCGATTTGAAAACGCTGGAAGGACTTGAGGAAACCCCGGTTGAAGGCATGTCGTTCGTGTTCAACGGCGACAACAGCTACATCGATCGCCTGCTTCCGCTTGAAGATGCCATGCCACTGTTCCGCAACTCAATGCCGCAGTACTATGCTGCAATCGCCTATGACGGCGGAATCTACAAAACAATTGGTTCTTCATTCGAATTCGGCGGGCTGAAGGATGGCGAAGCAGCCTCGGTAAAAGACTCGCTTATGACAGCCTATATCAACTACTTCGGACTGAACAGCTCAGCTCCGCTGCTGGCCAACTTCATCGCTTCTAAAACCCGCATCTGCGAACTTGATGAGGTTACCTTCACCGATTTCTCGGCAGGCAGCGTGATTTCATGGGAATGGAGCTTCCCCGGAGGGGTACCGGAAACCTCGGATGAACAGAACCCGGTTGTGATGTACCGTGAACCCGGCACCTACGATGTTACCCTCACCGTAAGCGACGGAACCACGACATTCACCGCCACAAAACAGGGCTACATTACCGTTGACTACTGTATGCAGGTTTCAAAACCTGAGCAAAGACAGATGATAAAAGTATTCCCCAACCCGGGAAGCGGATATTTCAACATCAGCCTCGAGGGCTTCAGCGGAGATGTAACCCTGAAAGTCCATACCCTGGCTGGCAGCGAAATCATCAGCCGTACTCAGCCTTTCACCGGATACACCGGACTTGATCTCTCTGCATTGCCCAATGGCATCTATATCCTTACCGCCGAAACAAAAGAAGACAGGCAGTATGTAAAACTACTTGTAAATCATTAAGATACACCTAACCTTACGGTGATTGGAGAGGAGGCCGGGCCGTTTCAGTCCGGCCTCTTCGTTT
>LUZO01000061.1 GCA_001603685.1 Bacteroidales bacterium Bact_23 | reverse complement strand
AAGGAATAAAAAATAGACCACCCCATGAAAATCGAAACAAGGACCGGTACAATAACCATTAAAAAGCCTGACCAGGCTATGATTAAGCGGTTGCAGGATTTATTCATACTAGGCGTATTGCAGTTTGACCAGACTATTGACGGGGCTGATTTCGGGATTGTTATGCAATACGACGACGAAGAGGTTTATTGCCTGAAACAGCAGTCGGTGGAGATGGCGGAGGAACATGCGCACAATCTTTTTTTTGTACAGCATGTCATGATCGTTGATGCCTATTGCAGATATATAAAATCCGGCTTCCCGGGCATTTATCTTGCTGCACCATATCTCAGGCAGCGAAGCAGCGGGCTTTGGGAAGCGGGCATTGCCCACTTTATCTATCCTCCTGAAAACAAAAAGGAATTAAATAATTTAAACGGTAAACCAATTGACGATGGATCGGAAAATGATGTAACCCATATGATTCTGCAATTTAAAGCGTGTCTGGACGAAGCATTCAGAGAGACAAATATCGGCATACCTCATTATACAGGAATTGATTTTATTCCACACTCTCAGGTGGGAAGCATGGAACTGAATTTTATGGTTTCGGGGTCCGATATCTTCTGTCTGCGCGCAGACCTGCGTGAGCGGGAAGATATGGCGTGGCCCTTTCTGGCTGGAAACGGAATAGATACGGTGTACCATCTGCCATCGGTTCCCATAAAAATTGAAAAATCGGGACTGGGTAAAGCGAAAGGGCGGGTATAGCCTGAGGTTTCATCACCTGATCTGCCGGCTTTTCAAACACATTTTTTCAATATTTCCTTTAAATCCCGCTGCAGGGCTGCATTCTTTACCGTATCTTTGCTTATGGCAGGCGGTTCAGTTGTGACGAAATGGCTGAAAATCTCCGGGCCAAAACAACGGTTTTCCCTACTGCTCTTTACCAACCAATCGTACCCGATGAAGATAAGATACGCACTTTTAATCCTGTTTATTTTGCTAACCGGCGGCTACGCCGGGGTATATGCGGGTGGAGAAAACCGGCCTGCCGGCGGGCGTTCGGCGGCGATGGGAACCGCTTCCGTTGCCATTTCCGATATCTGGTCGTCGTTCAACAACCAGGCGGGACTTGCCCGGCTGAATGACCCTACGGCAGCTTTCTACTACGAAAACCGCTTTCTGATGAAGGAGCTTGGCTACAAGGCCGGCGCTTTTGCGCTTCCGGTGAAGGTGGGAACAGTTGGGATCAGTTTCAGCCACTTTGGCTACTCCGCTTTCAATGAGAGCAAGATCGGACTGGCATTTGCCCGTTCGTTTGGCAAGCGCATCGCATTCGGCCTGCAGCTCGATTACAATATGGCCCGGCTTGAGGAGAGTTACGGAAACCGCAACTTCCTCACCTTCGAGGCGGGGATGCTGGCACACATCACACCCGAGCTGGTCGTTGGCGCGCATGTTTACAATCCGATCAGCGCAAAGCTTTCGGAGTATAACGATGAGAGGGCACCGGTGATTTTCCGCCTGGGAGCCGCCTGGGAGGTTACACCAAAGGTTCTGATTACGGCCGAAACGGAAAAGAATATGGATAATGAAGCCGATGTAAAATTCGGGCTGGAGTATAAGCTGATTCCCACGCTTCACCTCAGGGGCGGCATCTCCACCAACCCTGCCTCCAACTCATTCGGGGTCGGCATTTTCACCGGCGATTTTGTGATTGATATCAGCGCATCGTATCACTACATCCTCGGATTTTCACCACAGGCGTCCATTGCCTATAAGTTCTGAAAACATGGCAAAAACGCTCCGGATTCCCCTGATTATCCTTATGTTTCTTGGCGGATTGCACTTTGCAGCCGCTCAGGAACCGGTAAAACCGGAGACGCTCAATACCACAAAAATTGAAGAAAACATCGAGCAGTTGTCTGAACAGACCGACACCGAACTCGATTACTCAGAACTTCTCGACGACCTGTACCAGCTCATTCAGCATCCGATTAACCTGAACAAAGCCAGGGAGTGGGAACTTAAAAGGCTGCAGCTAAACGACCAGCAGATCAGCAACCTTACCGGTTATATTCAGAAATATGGCGAAATCACCAGCATCTATGAACTAAACCTGGTTGAAGGATTTGATTCAACGCTGGTTACCACCCTCTCGCCTTTTGTCAGCTTTATTCTTGAACCGCCGGGAGCGAAGCCCACCTTTCAGAATCTGGTAAAATACGGCCGGCATCAGCTCCTGACCCGTTATCAGCAGGTGCTGCAGCCACAGGCCGGCTATGCGCCCATCTCCGATTCGGCGCTCCGGCTGAAACCCAACTCCCGCTTCCTGGGCGGGCCTGAAAAACTCTATTTAAGGTACGGATACAATTTCTATAACAAGGTCAGGTTCGGGGTGACTATGGAAAAGGACCCCGGTGAAACCTTCTGGCCGAAAGCGGACAGCCTGACGAAGGGTTTCGACTTCTATTCGGTGCACTTCTTCTATTCCGGCGACAAATTCATCCGCTATCTGGCCATCGGCGATTACCATCTGGGATTTGGCCAGGGGCTAACCATGTTCAGTACGCTGGCATTCGGCAAATCGGCTTATGCCATTGTAAACCGGAGAATTGCGCAGCCCGTTAAGCCCAACACGGGCGTGAACGAAAACCTCTTTATGCGGGGTGCGGCGGTTACTGTGGCACCGCTGCAAAACATCGACCTTACGCTGTTCTATTCCGGAAAAAAGGTTGACGTCAATGTAGGCGCCACCGACTCGCTGACCGCCGAGACGCTCTTTATCAGCTCGCTGCAGGAGACCGGCTACCACCGCACACCCGGCGAACTGGCCGGTAAAAACGCCATCCGACAGACGGTTTACGGCGGAAATATCCAGGCCAGAATCAAAATGTTCAGGCTGGGCGCCACGGCCTACCACACCGAACTGGGAAGCGACCTTATCCGCAGGGAATCGCTGTACAATAAGTTCGATTTCAGAGGCAAAAGCCTGGATAATTTCGGTTTTGACGCCGCGGCCATTCTCCGGTCGCTTACTTTTTTCGGAGAAGTGTCCGGAAGCGGAAACGGCGGCAAGGCGATGCTGCTCGGCGGAACTGCAACTCCCGATCCACGGTTTGCCATTTCGGCGGTTTACCGTAACTATGGAAAGGATTACCAGAATTTTTTCAGCAATGCCTTTGCCGAGGGCAGCCGGAATGCCAATGAAAAGGGGTTGTATGTCGGCATTTTCGCCCAGTTGCTGACAAAATGGTCGCTCACAGCCTATTCCGACTATTTCAGGTCCGACTGGCTTCGCTATAGGGTAGATGCTCCCTCAACCGGCCGGGAATACCTGGTTCAGCTTACCCACAATCCAACGCGCTACTCGGAGGTGTATTTGCGGTACCGTTTCAAACAAAAACAACTGAATCCGTCGGGAAGCAGCGGCTACATCAAATATCCCGAAGATGAAACCCGTCAGAACCTCAGGCTGCATTTCAGTTACAGGGCTACGGCATCCATAACGCTTAAAAGCAGAATTGAAACAACCTGGCGGGAGATGAGCGGCAGCGGGCAGAAAAAGGGATTTCTGATTTATCAGGACATCATTTACAATGCACCCGAAAAGCCGTGGCTGCTGAACACCCGTTTTGCCCTGTTCGACACCGACACATATGATGAAAGGCTCTACGCTTACGAGAGCGATGTGCTGTATGCCTTTTCAATCCCGGCCTATTATTACCGCGGAAGCCGGTTTTATCTGATGGGAAAATACAGCATCGGCCGCCGCCTCGACCTGTGGGTAAGATACTCGCTCACCTATTACAACAACAGAAGTGTGATTGGATCGGGGCTCGATCAGATTGACGGGAACCACAAATCGGACATAAAAATACAGGCGCGGATTAAGTTCTGAAAACAAAGAGATTACAGCCCAATTTGTTAATTGATTTTGCAAACCGGAATTTTTAGTTATTTTTGCGCCGGGAAAAATTGAAATCAACAAAATATTCATCAATCACTAACTCAATTTTTTATGATTAAAGGACATCCGAAAGGGCTAATTTCAGCCGCTCTGGCAAACATGGGCGAACGCTTTGGTTTCTACACCATGATGGCCATTCTCACCCTGTTCTTAATGTCGAAATTCAACATTTCGGGAACCGAAGCAGGGACTCTCTATTCGATCTTTTACGGCTCAATTTATGCCTTAGCCCTGGTTGGTGGAATTATCGCTGACAGAACAAGAAACTACAAAGGCACCATCATCACCGGACTTCTGATTATGTCGGCCGGTTACTTCTTCCTGGCAATGCCTTTCCTCATCACCTCCAAGTACATTGCTCTGGCGGCGCTGCTTATCATCGCTTTCGGCAATGGCTTGTTCAAGGGTAACCTTCAGGCTGTTGTTGGCCAGATGTACGACAACGACCAGTACAGGGATAAAAGGGATGCCGGTTTCCAGATTTTCTACATGTTTATCAATCTGGGAGCCATGTTTGCTCCTTCTCTTGCCACCTGGGTAAGAAATACCTTTGTTTCCATGCAGGGATACTCCTACAACGCTGAACTGCCCGGCCTTTGCCACCTCTATCTTGACGGAAAGATGAATCCTGAAGTTGTAAGCGGAAGATTTACCGAACTGGCAGCTCATGTTTCAAAAGGAGTAGCCCCCGAAAGCCTTGATACTTTCGCAAATGCCTACCTGAACGCATTTAACACCGGCTTCCACTATGCATTCCTTACTGCAGTTGTTGCCATGTTTGTTTCACTGGCCATTTTCCTTCTTACCAAAAAGCAGTTGCCCAGCCCGGCTGTACATGTAAAGAAAGAAACCGTATCGAAAGAGGAAATTATGCAGGATGCCAAGGAGATTAAACAGCGTCTGCTTGCTCTGTTTGCCGTTTTCGGCGTGGTTATTTTCTTCTGGTTCTCATTCCACCAGAACGGCCTTACCCTGACCATGTTTGCCAGGGATTACACCCGTTTGGGCGGCATTTTCGCCTCGGTTGAGATTTTCCAGTCCATCAATCCGATTCTGGTTGTGACGCTGACGCCCATCGTTATCCTCTTCTTCTCACGTCTTGCAAAACGCGGAAAAGAGCCTTCAACCCCGCGCAAGATTGCCATTGGTATGGGAATCGCAGCCTTTGCATTCCTGATTATGACCATCGGTTCATTGGGACTTCCCAAGTTTACTCAGGTTATGGAAATGGGAGGCTTGCCCGATGCTCAGCGCGTTACCCCCTGGTTGCTGTTCTTTGTTTACTTTACCCTGACGGTTGCCGAGCTTTTCATCTCTCCGCTGGGACTTTCATTCGTATCGAAAGTTGCTCCCGCTCACCTGCAGGGCGCCATGCAGGGTGGCTGGCTGGCAGCAACCGCCGTTGGCAACCTCTCGCTCTTCCTTGGTGCAATGATGTACGAAAGCATCTCAATTTCAACAACATGGTCTGTTTTCGTTGTCGTTTGTCTGATTTCGATGATTGCCATGTTCTCAATGGTTAAATGGCTCGAAAGGGTAGCAAAATAATTATTGACTGAAACGAATCCTGAAAAAGGCAGGGAAGAGTCAGGCTCTTTCCTGCCTTTTATAAAATATGCAGCAGGTGCAGCTATGAATGGAGGTAAGCGATACAACAGCTATTCCGACTATTTCAGGTCGGTATTCGGGGAGCGGGTACAGAAAGTCTCCATCGACGCCGGCTTCACCTGCCCCAACCGCTACGGAACGGTGGGAAGAGGCGGCTGTACCTATTGTAACAACGATGCCTTTAACCCTTCATATTGCTCGCCGCAAAAACCGGTAACCCAACAAATAAACGAGGGGATAGAGTTTCATAAAGTCCGGTACCGCAGGGCGTCAAAATATCTGGCTTATTTTCAGACTTACTCGAATACCTATGCTCCGCTCAGCCGGTTAAAGGCCATATATGACGAAGCGCTGCAGCATCCCGATGTCATCGGACTGGTCATCGGCACCCGAACCGATTGCATGGATGATGAAAAACTGGAATATTTCAGCCGGCTGGCCGAAAAGCACTACATCATCATTGAATACGGGCTGGAGTCCACCAGTGAAGAAACGCTGAAGGCCATCAACCGAGGCCATACCGCTGAACAGGCCATGGCAATGATCAGAAGAACTGCGGAGTTCGGCCTGAAAACCGGCATCCATCTGATATTCGGGCTGCCGGGCGAAACCAGAGAGGAGATGCTCGGCAGAGCCGCCGTGATTTCGTCGCTGCCGCTTACCACCGTAAAATTTCATCAGTTGCAGATTGTAAAAGGGACTAAAATGGCACGGCAATTCACGGAGCATCCCGAAATGTTCAGCCTTTTCAGCCTTGATGAGTACCTGGAATTCATCGTTTCATTCATCGAGCGGCTGAATCCGGACATTGTGATTGAGCGCTTCACCGGCGAAGTTCCGCCGCGTTATCTGGTCAGCCAGCCCTGGAGCAACCTCAGGGCCGACCAGGTTGCCGTGATGATTGAAAAGGAGCTGGAACGAAGAGACACCTATCAGGGGAGGCTGTGGGAAGGCAGGTAAGCAGCCGTCATAAGCAGAAATCAAATCCTGACGATCATTAACAAAACAATACAGGCGGAACAACTTATGGTTATTCCGCCTGCTGCTTTTCAATAAATGAGTTTCATATCCGGAGCTCAGATTTCAAAATCTTTGCCGAAATATTGCTTCAGAACACCGGGTTTAAGCAGCGGTTTCACCGCGGAATAGGGAATAAATATATTACAGAGGTCTGTAATAACCATGTAAACATCTGCCGGGTGGTAATTGTAGAGCAGCCCGCGATCGGTTAGGCAGAAATTCCCGTTGGGCCCCATTAAATCGTCAATTGCAGGCAATTCATCCGGATCAGAGTATAACACAGGGTCTTCCGCCTTAATTTTCTCCACAACCTTTTCGTAGATTACCGACATTAGTGGCTGTTCATAACCCGGCTTAAAAAGGTCTTCCTCCTGAATAATGCTCATGTCATTCAGATTAACGGTGCGGAAAAGCTTTTCCCTGAAAGTACGCGGCAGACCGGTAAAGATATGGGTTATTGACGAAAAACTCAGAACAGCATCATTCACATATTCCACATTGGTATCTACAAAAAACTGGTGCATGAATCTCACATCGGCATCTTCCAGGTCAGGCTCAGTTTCCCGGATTGATTCCATTAATTCAGGCACATCAGACCGGTAATCTTCAGTCCAGGTAGCAATTACTTTGTCAATTGTTCCCTGCACTCCCAGCGCCGCTTCGCCACCAAATGCCAGATCCATAAACATTTGCTGCAATGTTTTCAATTCATCTCTGCTGCGGTATGCCGAGGGAACAACCAATTCAAATCCGATTTCCAGATGAGGCTCCCGATTGACGCCATCGGGATAGAGAGGCACTTTTTCGAGCACCACAACCGTATCGAAAGCAATGGTTGAACTTATTTCATCCGGTTTCCCGCTGCCGCCGCCTGAACAGGCCGTAAACAACATCATAACTGCAAATAAATAAATCGCTTTTTTCATAATGTTCTTGTATTTTATTGATTTTCAATTCTTTCTTAAACTATAATTGCTCCAGTGGTC
>LUZO01000060.1 GCA_001603685.1 Bacteroidales bacterium Bact_23 | reverse complement strand
GTATAAGATATTTACGAATGATCGGGATATATTGGCATCCTGAACAGGTCAGGCAGGCAGCCGTCGATTGGCGGGAATAAAAAAAAGCCGCCTCAATAAATGAAACGGCTCTTAATATTTAAAGATGTATCTTATTTGAGGCCCAGTTTTTTCTTCACCAGCGGCATAACATCATCGGCTGGTTCCGAATAAAGCACGAGCCCTTCGGTTGAATTCAGAATAAAGCTGTAACCGTTTTCTTTGGCAACATCCTTAACGGCTTTTCTTGCTTTCTCAATGATGGGGGTTGTGAGTTCAACCTCTTTTGCCTGGAGATCTTCCTGAGCTGTCTGCTGGAACTCCTGAATACGGCGCTGCAGGTCAAGAATTTCCTTTTCCTTGGTCTGTTTGATTATGTTCGACATACTGGCCTGATTGGTCTGATAGTCGGTCAGCTTGTTTTCGTATTCTGTCTGCATTGCCTGGAACTGTGCTCCGAGCTGCTCCTGATATGCAGCAAAAGCTTCCCTGATGGAGTCCTGACCGGGCATCATTTCATATAGCTGTGCGAAATTGATATGGCCAAATTTCTGGGTTTTCTGTGCACTTACCTGTATGGCAGAGAGGGCAATGGCCAGTACAATAATGATTTTCAGAGAGTTTTTCATGTATTCAGTTGGTTTTAAGTTAATTTGCCGCGCAAAAATAGAAAAATTTATTGATTTACAATGCTTTATTTGAGAAAGCGGATTTCATTCAGTATCAGTTGTTTGCGATGCTACAACGAATCCTGTTGGATGAACTGTCCTGCATTCGCATGGTCGTACGGGGTTAGTCAGGAAAAGGTTATTGCCTGCTTTTGTACGAATAGCCAAGTTTATCCAGCACTTCCTCGCTGATGTCGTAGCGCGGATTGGAATACATCATGGAAACGCTGCCTGCCTTGTCGAAAATGATGGCGTAGTTATCGCTGGCTGCAATGGATTCGATGGCTGAATAAATCTTCTCCTGAATGGGGCGGATCAGTTCCTGACGGCGTTTAAACAGCTCTCCGTCGCTTCCGAAACGCTGACGTTGCAAGTCTTTTGCTTCCTTTTCCTTATTAATAATCTCCTCCTCGCGTTTGGTTTTGATGTTTTCGGGGAGTAATACCGCCTCAGCCCTGAAATTCTTATAAAGCTGTTCAATTTCAGCGAATTTGGTTTCGATTTCCTTCTGCCACTGCATCGAGAGATCGTCTATTTCATTCTTGGCATCGGAATATTCCGGAATATTTTCAAGGATAAACTCGCTGTCAATATAAGCGAACTTCTGTGCAAATGAGAATGTTGCAGCTAAGCTGAAAAGTACTGCAAACAAGAGGGTCTTTTTCATGATATTGCCTCCTTTTGGGTTTGAGGGTTCTTTGTTAAAAAATTAATTTCAATGTTCATCAGCAAAAAACCTGCCATAAATATTTTCTGACATTTTTTTGCCGGTTTTTATGTGCTTGTTTTTTACATCATTAGTCGATGCTCGAATTGATGGAGAAATGGAACTGTCCCTTATTGGCCGATGGCAATCCGGGAATGTCGTCAAATCCGTAGCCCCAGTCGAGGCCCAGCAATCCGAACATTGGCAGGAACACCCTTACTCCGACTCCTGCCGAGCGTTTCAACGAAAAGGGGTTGAAGTCGCTGAACGATTTCCAGGCATTTCCGGCTTCCATAAAGGTCAGTAAATAAATGGTAGCACTCGGATTCAGCGATAGCGGGTACCTGAGTTCAAGGGTAGTTTTGTTGAAAATTGTTCCTCCCTTGTTGTTTTTCAGGTAGTTATCCGGTGTGAGGCTTTCGTTGGCATAGCCCCTCATCCCGATGATTTCGCGTCCATCAAGGTTGTTGTATCCCGAAAGTCCGTCGCCGCCAAGGAAGAAGCGGCCGAAAGGAGAGACTCCGATGTCGTTGTTGTATGCACCCTGAAATCCATATTTACTGCGGGCGCTGAGCACCAGGTTACCGATAATCTGGCGGTAGATGGAGAAATTCACCTTCCATTTGTGGTATTCAACCCACTTGAATTTCTCAATATCCTCCATGGAAGAGTAGTCCTTATCGCTGAACAGCGAGTAGGGCGGCGTCAGGTCGAGGCTTACCGATACCTCGGAGCCGGCGCGCTGGAATATCGGATTATCAACCGAATTTCGGGCAAAGGTAACCCCGTAGCTAAAGTCATAATATCGTCCATTGCCGCCAAGGATATAGCTTCCGTAATTGTGAAGTTCATATTTCTGGAAGCTGACACGCTGAACCAGAGAGAAATAGTCGTCGGGCCATGTCAGGCGCTTGCCCAGCATTACCATAAATCCATCTATCTTAAATGACTGATAGGTGTCTGTATTCTTCTTTGATCCGTAGGAGAATAAAGAGTGATAATAGCTGATGCTTAATGAGTTGGGTTTCTTGCCGCCAAGCCAGGGTTCGGTAAACGAAGCGCTGTAGCTCAAATAGCCAAGGCCATACGACTGCAACCTGAGGCTGAGTTTCTGTCCGTCGCCCGAAGGAATGGGCCGCCATGCGCTTCCCTTGAATATTTTACGGGCCGAGAAATTATTGAACGAAAGTCCAAGGGTTCCCACCACTCTGCCATACCCCCAGCCTCCTGAGAGTTCAATCTGGTCGGAGGAGCTCTCTTCAACCTTATACTCAATATCTACCGTTCCGTCGGCGGGATTGGGTATCGGGGTGGGAATTATCTTTTCGGGGTCGAAATACCGTAGCTGAGCCAGCTCGCGGGTGGTGCGGATAATGTCGGAGCGGCTGAACATCTGGCCGGGGCGGGTACGCAGTTCGCGAATTACAACATGGTCGTTGGTGCGGGTGTTTCCCTTGATGCTTACCTTGTTAATGGTTGCCTGCTTCCCTTCACGGATAACCATCTGCATATCGATGGTATCGTTCTCTACCCTTACTTCAACCGGGGTTACCGAGAAGAAGAGGTAGCCATCGTCGAGGTAGAGGGTGCTGACATCAATTTCGTTGGGGTTGTAGTTCAGGTTGGCATCCAGCTCACTTTGGTTGAATACATCGCCTTTGCGGATTTTCAGTACCTCATTCAGTTGTTCGGCCGAATATTTTGTGTTGCCCACCCAGGTGATGTCTCCAAAATAGTATTTTCTTCCCTCTTCAACGGCGATGTCGATGGCAATGGTTTTTGGCCCGGTTCTGTAAACGGAATCTTTGGTGACAACCGCATCGCGATAGCCCTCGTCGTTGTATTTGGATACCAGGCTGTTCAGGTCTTCCTTAAAATCGTCGCGTATGAATTTGGAAGCCTTGAAGATTCTGAATCGGAAGTTTTCGTTTATCAGGTTGCTTCCGAATTCTACCAGCGTATCGGCATTGAAAGTGAGCAATTTGCGCGGCGATTTCAGGATAAGCTGATCGAGCGCGGTGAATGGCCTGACAACACCTTTATCCTTGGTGTTTTTCATGGCCCGCTTCAGTTTTGCATCGCCCAGGCTCTGGTTTCCCACGAAGTTGATCCTGTCGATTTTCACCTTGCTGTTTTTATCTACATTGATGACCAGGGTAACTTCGTTGGTTCTGGAACTATCGCGGCTTTGCTCTATTTCAACTTCGGTATTGAGGAAGCCCTTGCCTACGAAATGTTTTTTAATGATGTTTGAAGTTCTGATGATGACATTTTCGGTAACCACATCACCTTTCATCAGCTTTATCTTATCGCGAAGGTCATCGGCTTCCGATTTCTTTACTCCTTTAAATGAGAATCTGTTCAGCCGGGGTCTTTCCTGCAGGTCGATATTCAGAAATACGAGTTCACCCGAAAATTTGGTTGCTGAAATGCTGATGTTTTCAAACAATCCCTGATCCCACAGTTTTTCTATGGCTTTCCGAATTTTGTCGCCCGGTATTTCAATCCGGTCGGCAACCTGCAGCCCCGACAGCATAATCAGCACATTGTGATCGAGGTACTGAACACCTGAAATGGTTACGCCGCCGATAATATATTCCTGGGGATTGGTATAGTCGATTTCGCTCAGATCGTCGCCCAGCCTGATCTGGCTGTATGAAGGTATCCGGAATAATAACAGCAGAAGTGCAGCAATGAGTAGTCTGAATTTCATTTATCGTCGGCAGGTTTTATTTGTTCACTGATCATTCCAAAGCGTCTTTCTCTTTGCTGGAAATCGTAGATTGCTTCATACAGGTCCGCTTTTCTGAAGTCGGGCCACAAAACGGGGGTAAAATATAATTCGGAGTAAGCCATTTGCCAGATAAGGAAGTTACTGATTCTGTATTCGCCACTGGTGCGGATAAGCAGTTCGGGATCCGGAAAGTCTTTTGTATCCAGATAGGTACCGAACAGTTCCTGGCTGATGTCGTCCGTATTGATTTTCCCGGTTACGGCATCTTCGGCGATTTTGCGTGCGGCTGTAGCAATGTCCCACTTTCCGCTGTAGTTGAGTGCCAGAATCAGTTCCATCCGGGTGTTTCCCGAGGTTAGGCCGATGGTTTCCTGCAACTGGCTGTAGCACTCCTGATCCAGATGGCTCACATCGCCGATTGCCCTGAGCCGGATGTTGTTGTCCATCAGGGTTCCGAGTTCTGAACTCAGGGATGACACCAGCAGGTTCATCAGTGCGTCAACTTCAATTTTTGGCCTTTTCCAGTTTTCAGTTGAAAATGCGTAGAGGGTAAGGTATTTAATACCGAGTTCGGCGGCAGCGGTGGCTGTCTGGCGTACCGATTCCACTCCGTTCTGGTGTCCGAATACCCTTACCTGACCCCGGTTCTGGGCCCAGCGGCCATTGCCATCCATAATAATGGCAATATGTTGTGGCAGCTTTGCGGGATCAATTTTCTCTTTATAGTCCATTCTTTTCAATCAGGTAACGAAAGTACCATCTATTTTTTAAATACCAATCAATAAATGGTGTTAATATTTGTTAATCAGATTAATAATAAATGTTAAGGCATCGGGTGCGTTTCAGGTAATTTACCCTGACAGAGACACTTGCACCTATATACGAGTACCAGTCGTTGCCTTTCGAATCTCCGCGCTGCATTCCGGTGGAATGGCTCAGAGTGGGATCGGATGCGATTTCGTGCGCATCGGCTTCGCCGGCCGATATGCTCCTCAGATCGAGATAATAGGTTTTGCTTACATCATCAATGTAATCGGAAAATGTTTTGTTCATTCGCCAGTCGAGCGACATTCCAATGAAGTTGTTCAGGCTGTATTTGATTCCGATGCCGAAAGGAACTGCAAATCCGGTTCGTTTGTAGGGTTTTCTGTCGGGGTAAACGGCGCTGCCCTGGCCTTCGGTTCCCAGATCGTGAAGCTGGTAGGTGGTTCCGTTGTAGGTAGCTTTCGGGTTGAAAAAGAATACCGAAGCGCCGCCGTACATATAGGGAGTTACATAATGGCGGAGGCTGCCGATGAAATATTCGAAGAAGTTGAATTCAAAAGTTCCCGAAATATCTGTAATGTGGCTGGTGAAATTCAGGTTGCGGGCGGTATTTACTTTCGAAACGGCGTCATCGCCATGCAGGGTTCCGTAGTGGAGGCTTCCTTTTACAGCCAGTCTCTCATTGAAGTTATGTCTGACAAATCCGCCCAGGGCTGGTTTGGTCAGAAGAAACTGCCGGCCGGGGTTCAGGTCGCCCAGATAATAGGATCCGCCACCGAAGATTCCGATTTCGGCGTAACTCTGGGCACCCGCCAGCAGGGTAATTAGCAGGAAATATATTAACAGAATACCTCTTTTCATAATCAGTAACAATGTCCGGATGACTTCAGGTTCATGGTTTTACAGCAGGTTTATACCTTTGCAGATCCCCCGAACTTAATTGGCATGCAAAAGTAAGAAAAAATTTGAGCCACAAAGCGGTAATCAATTTCTGCCGGTGTCAGATGCGCACATCGCGCCCCCACATAAGCTTTTGCCTGATGGTATTGAAGAAGTTGTCGTCGTGCCGCTGAACCAGGTTGATGTTAAATGCTGCTTTTCTGACGATTATTTCCGTTTCAGCGTCAATTACTGCATATCTGGAATCGAGCCCGATCAGATACTGCGACATCCGACCTTCAATCTTCAGCCTGATTACGCTTTTGTCAGGGATAACGACAGGCCTTACGGTTAAATTGTGTGTGGCAATGGGGGTAATGACAAAATTTTCGGAGTCGGGGGTGATGATGGGGCCGTTGCAACTCAGTGAATATGCGGTGGATCCGGTGGGTGTGGCGATAATCAGCCCATCGGCCCAGTATGAATTGAGCAGGATTCCGTCAACATAAACATGCACCAGAATCATCGATCCGGTATCTTTCTTGTTGACGGTAAGTTCGTTCAGGGCGTAGTTCATTTCTCCGAAAAGCTGTGCCGGCGATTCCACGCACAGCAGTGAGCGTTTGTCGAGGGAATAATCGCCGTTTACAAGAGCCGTTATGGTCTGCCTGATCTCTTCCTTCGGAATGCTGGAGAGGAATCCCATTCGGCCCAGGTTGATGCCCATCAGCGGAATGCCGGAATCTCTGATCAGGGTTATGGCTTCGAGCATGGTACCGTCGCCTCCTATGGAAAACATAAAACCGGCCTTTGCACGCAGTTCTTTGTGCGTTTCAAATACCTCAGGCTCAGAGGCGAATGTTGTTTTGCCCTTTACAAACTCATAAAACGGCCTGTGAAGGATGATGCCGGCATGGTGCTGTTCCAGAATCTCAATCAGTTGCTGAAAGTGAAAAAAAAGGCCATCGGCAAAGGTCCTTCCGAAAAGTGCTATCTTCATTTCCCTGTTTTGTTGTGAAGCCTTAACAGTACTAATCTTTTGCAAATGTACGACAGAAGCGCTTGTCCTGGTCAGATTGCTGCCATAAAATGTATGAATAGCCCGGTTTTGCCTTCGCGGTTCATCGAGGTTTCAATTCTGAGTACCTTATCGTAGTAGGTAACCACATCGAGTCCCAGCCCGGCGCCATAGAGCTGACGGCCGTGCAAGGTGTTGGTATTGCTGATGTTATACCCTCCCCAGGCTTTTCCGGTGTCGGCAAATACACCCAGATAGGCCGATACCGGGATGGTATTGAATTGTTCCGCCCTGATAAATCCCATCCTGAGTATCCGGAGTGGTAGCACCGCATAACGGAGGTTTGTCTTTGCCACCCAGAAGTGGTCCCCGTCAATCACCTGATACTCATAACCCCGGACATAGTCGCGGTTATAGCCCAGCCCCTGATTGCGGAACCAGGGCTTCAGTCCTTTTGCCGAGAATTTTGCTTCTGCTCCCAGCGCCAGATACCACCGCCCTCGCAAAGGCAGGTGTTTCCGTGCAGAACTTCTCAGCGTCAGATAGTTGAAGCCGGAGGCGGGCACTATTCCGTTCCATTCCAGAAGGGCATCGGCATACCAGCCGGAAAGGGGATAGGCGCGCTGATCGCGGAAATCGGCTTTAAAGAAATAGGCAATCACCGGAATGAAAGCCTTGCTGTCCGAAGTTGCCGCATAATCGGGATTCAGCGCCAGCAGGGTATCGCTCAAGCGGAAAAAACCGGCTTCACAAGCGAGGGTATGGGTAAAATGAACGCCCGGCCTGTATTTCAGAAATACGGATGCTTCCGTATAATGGCGCAGAAACCCGGTATGCCGGAAGTATTCCTGTCTGTTTTCGTAGGTGCGGAACGCCGTTTCCCGTTCGCGGGCGGTGGTTATCATCAGACCGGTACCAAGCGTCTTACTTTTATTCAGATAAGGCGCCTCGTAGAGGGCATAAAGCTGTTGCTGATATCCCGCTACCGCCATTATATGCAGTTTTTCGAGCCTGCCCCTGAAGTTCTCCTGCTGAAGGAACAGACCGTACGACAGGCGGCTGAGGTCTTTCGCAGCAAGCCAGGCATTGAAGTTTCGGTCGGAAAAGTCAACGATGGGCCAAAGCCAGGTGTACCAGCGCTCCTGAACCCTGACCTCAATATCGGCGGTGTTGGCGGGATGCAGCGTAATTTCAGTTTCCACAAAGTGAAACAGCGGCTGTCGCTGAAGATTTTTTACCGTTTCGGCAAGGCCATGGTTCAGGGCATTCAGTGAAAGGGTATCGCCCGGCCTGAAGGTAAACTCCCGAAGAATGATGTAATCTTTGGTTTTGTGGTTGCCAAGAATGGAAATATTGCCCACGGCAACAAGAGAATCGCCATCGGGATGCGGTGCGGCTGAAAACAGGGAGTTGCCGGCCATCAGGGCAAGCAGCAGAACAATAAAGAAGCGGAGATTCATCAGATATCCAGAAACTTCATCAGTGATTCGTACCTGTCGCGCAGGGTATCGTTGTAATCATCCTCGAAAAACGAGGCCTTGATTTCGTAATTGAATCTGTTGAAGGTCTGGATAACGGCGCCGATGTCCATCCGGTTGATTTTCAGGGTCACCTCCATGCGGTTTGAATCGGGTAGCACATTGATATAGAGGCTGAGGATGCTTGCATCATTCGACTCCACAATCTGTGCGATTTCGCTGAGCGAATAGTCGCGGACGCCCATCTCAAGCACGATGATGCCGCCGGGATTGTCAACTGCGGCAAGGCGCGCAAAGTATTTGACCAGGCACTGCAGCGTAATGGAACCCAGGTAATGGTTGTTGGCATTGATCACCGGAATCAGCGTTAGCTTGTGCTCATAAACCTGACGGATGACATCGTAAACATGCTGATGCTCCATTACATAAGGCTTCTGAAGCGAGAGTGCATGATTGCCCAGCGGCTCCTCATAGCTGTTCATCTCATAGATATCGGCTTCCGAAATCAGGCCCAAGAAATCCTGATTGTTGACTATGGGAAGATGCGATACCCTGAATTCTTCCATCCAGTTGAGGGCGGTAATGCCTGTATCAGAGGTCTTTAACGGCAGAATGATGTCGCTGATCAGTTCTTTGGCTAGCATGGCAGTAAGCGTTTATCTCAGTTACAAAGTTACAAAGAATTGAAGAATGCATATGAGAAAATTTCCGGGAAAAGCCGGTGATTTTCATTGAAATCTATTATTTGCCCGCTCAGAAAACTTTGAGCCGGAAAGCTTAAATCACCTTAAAAAGATATGTATCAGGCTGGAAAATAATAAAATATGTAATCGGATGGGAAGTTTTATCTGCTTTCTTTTGCCATGTATCAACC
>LUZO01000059.1:2950-7913 GCA_001603685.1 Bacteroidales bacterium Bact_23 | reverse complement strand
ATTTATTTATTTGTATCCATTCTAAATAATTAAATTTTAGTTATAACGGGGTTACTTTCTCGAATAATTAGAATAAAAAAAAGAATGGATTGAAAGCAGAGTACCGCCAGGGAACTCTTCTTTTCTACTTACACTATTTAATCAACTGAATTACTAATTAAAACCAGGCGATACGATGGGAAGGTTACACAACTGTTTTCAGAGGAGTTTTTTTGAAAGATTAAAATTGCAAATGATTTTGGTGATTATTTGCATTTCCTCAATCGGTGCAATGGCACAAAACACCGTTTATATCGACCCAACCAATACAGCTTCCGGACAGAATGGATCACAATCCAACCCATATAGTTCCTGGACACAATTTTCATTGGTAAATGGCAATACTTATCTTCAGAAAAGGGGAACAACTTATACCTCTTCAAGCCAAATCAATATCAGCTCAAAGAACAATGTAACCATAGGTGCTTACGGATCGGGAAGCAGACCAAAGTTCGTATATACGGGAAGCGGTTATGCTTTTAATATCTCAACCTCATCCAATTGTGTGGTACAGGATTTTGAAGTGTATGGAAGCACAAGCACTTTTGCCTTAATAAGGGTAAGTGGAACCGGATCAAATTACAACCAGAATAATACCATTAATAACTGTGAGTTGCATAATGCGCATAATACAAATGCCGGAGGATTTGGTATTCATGGCTTTTACAATAACAACCTGAAAATATTAAATACTGAAATCCACAATGTTGCAATTGACGGAATGTATTTTCAATATGCTACAAATACGGAAATAGGCTATTGTAATATTTATGACATCAACAGGCGTTACTTCCAGAACACGAACCAAAGTGCATCAAGCGGCGATGGAATACAAATGGACGGTAACTATAACGGATTTCACATTCATCACACAATAATTGACAGGACTAACGGTGCGGGCAATAAATATAACCTGATTTTCAATAGTGCTCCCGGAGTTTCTGATAATGCAACAGGCATCCTTGAATACTGTACTTTTAAAAACAGCTCAAATATTTCAGCTGCAGTACACATTGAGCGAGGAAAGGGTATTATTACACGCTATAACAGGTTCGAAGGGTCTACTTTGGGAATAATGCTTGGAGGCAGTTATACCAAAGATAATCTCATACATAACAACCTGTTTTACAACTGCTCCCGGGGCATAGGTGTAGCTGTTGGAGATAGCCCTGGCCCTGCAACTGGAACCAAAGCTTATAACAATGTTTTTTACCATGTCACTTTGTACCACATCTGGGTGGACAGATCGAATGTTGAAGCCAGAAACAATATTCATATCCGCACTAATGATTCAGGCGTAGCATTACATAATTATGGCGGAGGTTCCTGGACCTTATCAAACAATTGCTATGGTACAGCAGCTACGGCTGGAACTCCGGGCACAGGTACAAATCCGGTAATAGGTGACCCTAAATTTGTTAACCCTGCTAATTTCGATTTTCATCTCCAAAGCAATTCGCCTTGTATTAATACTGGCATAAATGTTAACTTAACCGCCGACCCGGATGGAATACCAATTCCTCAAATGATCATTCCTGACATAGGTGCTTATGAATATACCGATACAAGCGGATCAAATTCACCTCCAATCATAAACAATCAGAATTTTTCAATTGAAGAAAACAGTGCAAATGGTTCTGTTGTTGGAGTTGTAATTGCGGTTGATCCTAATCCAGGACAAACACTTTCCTATTCAATTACAGGTGGAAACACAAACAATGCTTTTACGATTAATTCAGCTTCCGGAAGAATTACTGTTGCAAATTCTGCAGCGCTTACACCGCAGGTATTCAATCTTACTGTAAGGGTAAGCGATAATGGCGAACCGGTAATGTACAGTGAGGCAACTGTATCCGTGACAGTTACTCCGGTTAACCATGCTCCCCAGATTAGCAACCAATCTTTTAGTATTTATGAGAAGTCACAAAAGGGAACATTGGTTGGAACAGTTGTAGCTTCCGATCCTGATCCGGGGCAAAACATAACCTATTCAATTACAAACGGTAATACAAATAATGCTTTTTCAATCAACAGCACAAATGGAAAATTAACCGTAAACAATTCTGCAGCTCTGGTTTATGCAAGTAATCCGGTTTTTAACCTTACGGTAAAAGTTACCGACCCACTGAATCTTTCCAGTAGTGCTACAATAACCGTTAACCTGATTCAGGAACCTCCAATGTCACTCTCTTTTTCGGTAACAAATGTAACCCCTCCGGGTAATAATGGTGCAATTGATTTAACGGTAAACGGTGGTTTCAGTCCATTCAGCTATCTCTGGACCTATTCCCAGCCGGCAAGCGCCATGGAATTACCCGTATCGTCAGTTTATGCCATTGGCGATGACGGAAATGTACCGCAAAATGTGCTTGATAAAAATCTGAACACCCGCTGGTCACATTTTGGAGTTGGTTCTTGGATTGAATTGGATTTGGGACAGGTCAGAGTTATAAACAAATTGATGATTGCATGGTACAGAGATGCTTATTATAATTTCAATATTTCTGTTTCACCGGATGGGACAAACTACACTCAGGTATTCTCAGGACAAAGCGTTCCCGCCCATTTCCCTAACCTTGGGCCTTACGAATTTGGCCAGATTAACGGACGCTATGTCAGAGTTACCGTAAATGGAAGTAATGTTAGCGATTGGGCCAGTATCACAGAGATTGAAGTGATGGGCATTACCCCCTTTGCTGTAACAGAAGATATATTCAACCTAGCAGAAGGCACCTATTATGTTACGGTTACCGGAGCAAATGGTAGTACCATTTCCGGCAGCGCTGAAGTTGCCTTTAGCGGAGGCAATTCTGCGCCGGTAATGGCAAACAAAACCTTCTCGATTCCCGAGAACTCTCCCAACGGTTTTGAGGTTGGCACCATGACCGCTACCGATCCCGATCAGGGGCAAACCCTTACATACAGCATTACCGCTGGAAATACCAGCAACGCATTCGCTATAAACCCATCTACCGGAAAAATTACCGTAAGCAATTCCGCAGTCATTAATTATGAAGTTAATCAGCAATTTGTGCTGACCATTAAGGTTCAGGATAACGGAACTCCCGTGGCTTCGACCACCGCTACCGCTACCATAAACATCACCGATGTAAATGAACCACCGGTAATGGCAAACAAAACCTTCTCAATTCCCGAGAACTCTCCCAACGGTTTTGAGGTTGGCACCATGACCGCTACCGATCCCGACCAGGGGCAAACCCTTACATACAGCATTACAGCAGGAAATAATAACAATGCATTCGCAATAAACTCTTCTACCGGAAAAATTACCGTAAGCAATTCCGCTGTCATTAATTATGAAGCCAATCAGCAGTTTGTACTGACCATTAAGGTTCAGGATAACGGAACCCCGGTGGCTTCAACCACGGCTACCGCTACCATAAACATCACCGATGTAAATGAACCACCGGTAATGAGCAATAAGACTTTCTCAATTCCCGAGAACTCTCCCAACGGCTTTGAGGTTGGCACCATGACTGCTACCGATCCCGATCAGGGGCAAACTCTTACATACAGCATTACAGCAGGAAATAATAACAATGCATTCGCAATAAACTCATCTACCGGAAAAATTACCGTAAACAATGCCGCTGCCATTGATTTTGAAGCCAATCAGCAATTTGTGCTGACCATTAAGGTACAGGATAACGGAACTCCCGTGGCTTCAACCACCGCTACCGCTACCATCAACATCACCGATGTAAATGAACCGCCGGTAATGGGAAATAAAACCTTCTCGATTCCCGAGAACTCTCCCAACGGTTTTGAGGTTGGCACCATGATAGCTACAGATCCCGATCAGGGGCAAACACTAACCTACAGCATTACAGCAGGAAATAATAACAATGCATTCGCAATAAACTCATCTACCGGAAAAATTACCGTTAACAATGCCGCTGCCATTGATTTTGAAGCCAATCAGCAATTTGTGCTGACCATTAAGGTTCAGGATAACGGAACTCCAGTGGCTTCGACCTCCGCTACCGCTACCATAAACATTACCGATGTAAATGAACCGCCGGTAATGGCAAACAAAACCTTCTCGATTCCCGAGAACTCTCCCAACGGCTTTGAGGTTGGTACCATGACTGCTACCGATCCCGACCAGGGTCAAAGCCTCTCGTTTGAAATCACCGCAGGCAATACCGGAAACGCATTTGCCATCTCCTCAACCGGTCTCATCACAGTAAACAATACTGAGATGATGGACTTTGAGGAATATCCCGCTTTTAACCTGACCGTTAAGGTTACCGACAACGGCACTCCTCAGCTTTCAACTTACGCTGTGATTACCGTAAACCTCATTGATATAAATGAAAATCCTGTAATTGCAAACCAATCATTCTCCGTATTAAGAAATGCACCTCATGGCAGTTTAATTGGTACAGTTCAGGCAACAGATCCTGACCAGAATCAAATTCTGACTTATTTTATAACCGGAGACCATCCCGATAATTTCTGCAGCCTAAATACCTTAAACGGGCAGTTAACACTTAACAACTGCACTGCCCTTTTGCTTGCAACTGTGGATGCTATTACCCTTGACATCACTGTGGAAGACGATGGCGAACCCCAGCTTGATGCTACCGCTCAGATTACCATCACCATCGTCGACAGCAACCTGCCTCCGGTTATCGAAAATCAGCAGTTTGCCATTGAAGAGAACTCCGCTCAGGGTACCGCAGTCGGACAGATCGTAGCAAGCGACCCCGACGAAGGACAGAGCCTCTCTTTTGAAATCACCGCAGGCAACGCCGGAAACGCATTTGACATCTCCTCAACCGGTCTCATCACCGTAAACAACGCTGAGATGATGGACTTTGAGGCCTATCCCGTCTTTAATCTGACCGTTAAAGCAACCGACAACGGCACTCCTCAGCTTTCTGTTAATGCAGAGGTAACC
>LUZO01000059.1:0-2868 GCA_001603685.1 Bacteroidales bacterium Bact_23 | reverse complement strand
ACCGATAATATCTTCGCCATCAATCCCGCAAGCGGCGAACTGACCGTAAACAACAGCGCCGCCCTGATGTTCGCCACCGTGGATGCAATTATCCTGGATGTTATGGTGGAAGACAATGGCCAGCCGCAGCTCGAGGCTACCGCTCAGGTTACCATCACCATCGTCGACAGCAACCTGCCTCCGGTTATCGAAAATCAGCAGTTTGCCATTGAAGAGAACTCCGCTCAAGGCACCCTAGTCGGACAGATAGTAGCCAGCGACCCCGACGAAGGACAGAGCCTCTCTTTTGAAATCACCGCAGGCAATACCGGAAACGCATTTGCCATCTCCTCAACCGGTCTCATCACAGTAAACAACGCTGAGATGATGGATTATGAGGAATACCCCGTATTTAACCTGACCGTTAAAGCAGCCGACAACGGCACTCCTCAGCTTTCTACTTCAGCAGTAGTTACCATCAGCCTGATTGATGTTAACGAGGCGCCCGTAATTGCCGACCAGTCGTTCAATGTGCTGAGGAATGCAGTGCAGGGCAGTTCGGTCGGAACCGTTCAGGCTTCTGACCCCGATCAGAATCAGTCACTGACCTTCTCAATTGTTGGTGGCAATACCGATAATATCTTCGCCATCAATCCCGCAAGCGGCGAACTGACCGTAAACAACAGCGCCGCCCTGATGTTCGCTACCGTGGATGCCATCATCCTGGATGTTATGGTGGAAGACAATGGCCAGCCGCAGCTCGATGCAACCGCTCAGATTACCATCACCATCGTCGACAGCAACCTGCCGCCGGTAATGGATGATCAGGAGTTTGCCATTGAAGAAAACTCCGCTCAGGGTACCGTAGTCGGACAGCTCGAAGCCGGCGACCCCGACGAAGGACAGAGCCTCTCTTTTGAAATCACCGCAGGCAATACCGGAAACGCATTTGACATATCCTCAACCGGTCTCATCACCGTAAACAACGCTGAGGTGATGGACTTTGAGGCCTATCCCGTCTTTAATCTGACCGTTAAAGCAACCGACAACGGCACTCCTCAGCTTTCTGTTAATGCAGAGGTAACCATCAGTCTGATTGATGTTAACGAGGTGCCCGTAATTGCCGACCAGTCGTTCAATGTGCTGAGGAATGCAGTGCAGGGCAGTTCGGTCGGAACCGTTCAGGCTTCTGACCCCGATCAGAATCAGTCACTGACCTTCTCAATCGCCGGTGGCAATACCGATAATATCTTCGCCATCAATCCCGCAAGCGGCGAACTGACTGTGAACAACAGCGCCGCCCTGATGTTCGCTACCGTGGATGCCATCATCCTGGATGTTATGGTGGAAGACAATGGCCAGCCGAAGCTCGATGCTACCGCTCAGATTACTATCCATATCGCTGACGGAAACCTGCCTCCGGTTATTGAAAATCAGGAATTCTCGGTAATTGAAAACCCCAGAGAGGGAACCCTGGTAGGTATGGTTATGGCTTATGATCCGGATGCCGGACAGAGTCTGACTTACGCCATCACTGCCGGTAACGAAGGCAACCCATTCCGGATAACGGAAAATGGTGAGATCCGTGTCGACAACCCGGAATCAATTGACTTTGAAACCAATCCGATTTTTGGGCTGACAATTGAAGTTACCGACAACGGTACTCCTTCCCTCTCGGCATCCGCCCTGATGACCGTTAATGTTATTGATGAAAATGATGCCCCGTTTGCAGAAGATCAAACATTTGAAGTCAGCAGGTTTGCACCGGCCGGAACCCTGATTGGCACCGTAATCGCTTATGACCCTGACATTAATCAAACCCTGACTTATACCATAAGTGACGGGAATGAGAACGGAACATTCGCAATCGACTCTTTAAGCGGTGAAATAAGGGTACTTAACAATGCAGCTTTGGCATCCTATTCGGATAATCAAACCTACCTCATGGTCGAAATCAACGACAATGGCGATCCCGTATTAACTGCATTTGCTGAGATTACCATAATCATCATCGATACCAATGTACCTCCGGTAATCGCTGATCAGCAGTTGTCAATCGCAGAGAACTCAATCAACGGAACCATTGCCGGACAAGTGGTTGCCAGCGATCCGAATGCAGGGCAGGAACTTACCTTTGAAATTACTACCGGCAATACCGGTAATGCTTTTGCAATCTCCGGGAACGGGCTCATCACGGTGAACAACGAGGAAGTAATTGACTTTGAAGCCTATCCCCTCTTCAATCTGACAGTTAAAGTAACCGACAACGGAACTCCGCAGCTTGATGCTTCCGCAGCGGTTACCATCAATCTGATTGATGTAAACGAGGCTCCTGAATTCGAAGCTCAGGAATTCAATATCGAAGAAAATCCGGAACTGAACCAGATTATCGGAGTTGTTGAAGCATCCGATCCCGATCAGGGTGATGCTGTTACCTTCGAAATCATCGATGGAAATAATGACAATGCCGTAAGGATTGATCCTCAGACCGGAGAACTTTTCGTAAACAATGCCGATGCGTTTGATTTCGAAACAAATCCCATCTTTAACCTTACCGTAAAAGTAAGCGATAACGATGGCTTGTCATCCGAATCTACGATTACTGTTAATGTACTCGACATCAACGAGGCTCCGCAAATTGAAGATTATGACTTTGATGTTGAGTATGAATCAGCCGATGGCACGATAGCCGGTGCTTTACAGGCCTATGATCCTGATGAGGGGCAGACGCTGACCTATGAAATCGTCGAAGGCAATACGGGAGAGGTATTCTATGTGAATCCTTTCAGCGGCGAAATCATCATCGCAAACGCATCTCTCCTCAGGGAAAATAAAATTGAGCAGTATAATCTTGTGATGAAGGTAACCGATAACGGTACACCGGCCTTA
>LUZO01000058.1 GCA_001603685.1 Bacteroidales bacterium Bact_23 | reverse complement strand
TGCAAGAAAGGTCTTGCCTGAGCGGCTGACCCCTCCGATAGCGATATAAACGGATTTATGATGTGTGAGGTTTCTTGTTTTTTCAACCAAACCATTCATTGTCAGATAGCTTAATTTAACTGTATGCAAATATAAGCGGATAGCATAGGCAAATCCTTATTTGATGTGCTGGATATATTATGGCAACTTTGGTATTTAAAAGAAGCCACCAAAGCACTGAAACACAAAAACACACAAAAGAATTTTATATCAGTTTCAAAAGAATCTGAAAATAGAATAGCTGATTACAAATGTTGCACCACGTTTAAGGAACCCGGACCCGGCTTACAAGTAAAAGCATTGATAATTTGCTTCAATCATAAAATATAGTAACGGAAAAAGGAAGAAAATAGATCACATTATCAGGCAAAAATTTCAATAGCAAATATGAATCCTGTTATCAGCATGGATAATGATTGAATGTACTCTTTGAGAATAAGATTATCTGTGAGATAAATGCAAGAGTAAATTCAGATTTAATATAATGTTTTACAGCCTATTACACTAAATCGGGGTAGACTGAATCTGAACAGCATTATTTATAAGAATATTTGCGCAAGTATTCTCAAGTTAGTCATCAAACTTTTTATAAGTATTCGGCATCCATTTTCCTGCAATAATTTTGTGTTTTTCTGAGTCTTGGTGCTTCTGTGGCAAAAATAGACAGCACATCATATAATGAACTGCCCGATAGCATTCAGAAGAAGAAAAAAAGATTTGTCAGGTGTTGTGAAAATAAAAAATTGTTTTACCTTTGCGCACTCAATTGCCCAGGTGGTGAAATTGGTAGACACGCCAGCTTGAGGGGCTGGTGTCCTTAAGGACGTGCAAGTTCGACTCTTGTCCTGGGCACAGAAAACCGAGAAAGTTCGGTAGCGGTAAGTAAACTGCTCTTATTTAATGACTTTTTGCCCGGATGGCGGAATTGGTAGACGCGCTAGTTTCAGGGACTAGTGTACTTACGTACGTGCAGGTTCAAGTCCTGTTCCGGGCACTTAAAAACTTCGGTAATCATTTGAATAACAATGAATGCCGAAGTTTTTTTTATGTCTTTGGGAATCGTTTTGCCACAATGCCGCCGGTGATATTCCTGATGCTTATATGATTTCCGCTGCTATTTTCAGTTGATTTCAGATGTAGTTCCTTTAGAAATCCCGTGAACCAATCTCAGAATCTCCTGAATTTTCAATTCAATTTTATCCTTAATTTTGGCACTTTCGCATTAAAAACATTGCGTTATGCTTCCCGGAGGATGTGTCCGTGATTGTCCTGCCTGTGCTCACCGCGAACTTTCAGCAGATGAAAGCCTTGCGCGTAAGCTGACTTTCCTCAAAGCGAAACTGCCCGGCTGGGCAGAACTGATTTCGGAAGTCAGGAGCGTGCCGGATAGTGAAAGGCTCGGATACCGGAATAAGGTGAGCCTTGCCGCCCGATGGAACGGAACCTGCTGGGAAGCCGGCGTACTCCGCCTGGACAGGCTGATTCCCATTCCCGGCTGCCCTGTTCATTCACCCAAAGTAAATGCGTTGCTGCGCATCCTGAATCACGCAATACCGGCGGATCATGCATTTCAGCTTGTTCGTTATATTATTTCCGATGCTCAGATAACGCTGATTGTGAAAAGCAGGCAAATGCCCCCGACGAATTGGCTTACCGATAATGTGAAAGCCGGGCTGGCTGAAAACGGCGCCGACGGCCTTTGGATACACCTTCATCCTTCAGCCGGAAAAAAGGTCTTCGGGAAGGGCAACTGGCACCTGATATGGGGCAATTCCGCATCGGTTGATGAGAATGGCCTGTTGTACGGACCGGCCTCATTTCAGCAGTTGCTGCCCTCGCTTGCCGGCAAGGCGCTTGATCTGGCGGAAGCCTTTCTGAATCCCGGCAGGGATGTTGCCGTGGCAGACCTATATTCCGGAACTGGAAGCAGCATCCGCCGGTGGAGCAGGGCAGGAGCCCTAACCATTGGGGTGGAACAGGGAGGCGATGCCGTTGAGTTTGCCATGAGGAATTCGCCGGGAGTTCAGTTGCTGAGAGGCTCATGCAGGCACCGGATTCCTCAGCTTGCACTGTGGAATTCGCAGGTGCCGGAATCATACCGGCGGCTGCTTTATGCCAATCCGCCACGCACAGGCCTGGAACCGGAAGTGGTTGACTGGATTACCGGCAATTACAGGCCGGAGCGTCTTGCATACCTTTCGTGCAATGCGTCCACCCTGAACCGCGATCTGCAACAGATAACAGAAAAGGGATATTCCGTAAGCCGGATTATCCCTTTCGATTTCTTTCCTCAAACCAGGCATGTGGAGTGCCTGGCACTGGTTGGTTCGGGCGGCTGATGCCCCGCCCTGCCGTTAGTCAAGCGCAGGATTTACCTGGATTTCGTCGATAAACAGCCATGCCTTGTTGCCTTCGCCGAAGTGGCCGGGAGGACAAAGGCCAATATTTCGGGCAATTACCCTGACATAGCGTGCCTCTTTGTTGATATTCAGAATGGTGAAGTCAATGCTTTTGGGTTCCGAAGGCGTAATGATTGCTGGATAGGAACCTGCTGCTTTGGTGTAGTTGATTCCGTCGGTTGAGAGCTGCACCTCCACATCAATGGGCTTGAATATCCAGTTAGTGGGATTGTACAGGAAGCCAAGGCTCACGGCGTTGATCATGGTTTTCTGCCCAAGGTCGATTATGGCGTCGGCATCATCACCGAGGAAACCGAGCCAGTCCTTGCCAAACACCTGAGCTTCGGCCCGGATGCCATCGGTAAGGGTAGAGGGTCCTTTGGCGGCATATTTGGGGTTGTAAAGGGTATTCAGTTGCACCTTGCGACCGGTTGCCTTATTTACAAATATCGTCTTTTCAGAAGTCTTGAACTGATCCCTGGTTTTGCTGAACAGCCTGGCATTGATGGTGGATGTTGCATCTACGGGAAAAGGTTTCTTGTACTTATTCTCCTTTGAGGTTACACTACCGGTTGTAACGGTGTAACGGATATCTGCTTTCGGCAGATCGGAGGTAAGGTGTACCATCAGTTTTCCGTTTGCTTCATCCACTTCAGAGGTAATGTCAACGGTGAAGGCACTTCTGCTGAAATTCAGCTTTTTGCGTTCCAGCAACGGGAACTGCTTGTCCAGACGGCTGATAAATGAGGGCCAGTTGCGCTTTTCTTTGGGTGACCAGTTGATTTCGGCCAGTGCAATGGCGCGGGGATATACCATATATTCCACAAGGTCGCTTGATATGATGTATTCGGTCCAGAGATTTCCCTGAGTTCCCAGAATATGCCTTCCTTCCTTT
Organism: Bacteroidales bacterium Bact_23; assembly: GCA_001603685.1. Lineage (GTDB taxonomy): Bacteria > Bacteroidota > Bacteroidia > Bacteroidales > Lentimicrobiaceae > Lentimicrobium. Next base: position 6,631 of record LUZO01000058.1, on the reverse strand, counting down.
TCTGTAAGTACTTCCGGAACCGGTTCATAGAAGTATGTGTTTTTCAGGGTGTTGTACCCTCCGATTCCAAACGGCTCGGTTGCGGGGTCGCCCTGATAGTAATCGAGATAACAGTGGCTGGTGGGAGTCATGATGACATCGTGCCCCATCCTTGCAGCCTCGATGCCGCCTTCGGTTCCGCGCCACGACATTACCGTTGCTCCGGGAGCAAGTCCGCCTTCCAGAATTTCATCCCAGCCGATAATCTGACGACCGTGCTTGTTCAGGAACTTCTCCATACGGGTAATGAAATAGCTCTGCAGTTCGTGCGAATCCTTCAGTCCCTCGTCGGCAATGCGCTTCTGGCATTTCGGGCACTTATCCCAGCGGTCTTTCGGCGCTTCGTCGCCGCCGATATGGATATACTTCGAAGGGAAGATCTCCATTACTTCAACCAGTACATCTTCGAGGAATTTGAAAACCTCTTCATTTCCGGCGCAGAAGATCTCATCGTTGATGCCCCACATGGTCCATACCTCATAAGGGCCGCCTGTGCAACCCAGATTCGGATAGGCTGCCAGCGCTGCTGTGGCGTGACCGGGCATCTCGATTTCGGGAATTACATTAACATATTTTGATGCGGCATAGGCCACAATCTCCCGTGCATCGTCCTGCGTATAAAAGCCACCGTAAGGGATGTTGTCATCCCCGGCATTTCTGCCCACGGGCGAACTACGCCTGTTTGATCCGATGATGGTAAGATCGGGATATTTCTTTATCTCGAGGCGCCAGCCCTGATCATCGGTCAGATGCCAGTGGAAGGTGTTTATTTTGAAGCCTGCCAGCAGGTCGATGTATTTCTTCAGAAACCCAAGCGGGAAAATGTGGCGGCTGACATCGAGGTGCAGCCCCCTGTACGGAAATCTGGGATAATCCACAATGTTGCATGCCTGAATCCGGATGCTTTTTGCAGTGCCGCCTGAAACATCGGGCATAAGCTGAAGCAGCGTCTGAACCCCGTAAAAGATTCCGTTGGGCGCAATGGCACGGATGGTGATTCCGGTTTTGCCTGCTTCAAGCGTGTAGCCTTCCTGGTGACTGATGTCGCTGAAATCGCCGAGCACCAGGTTGATGTTTCCGGCTTCGGCAGGATTGCCGGCCTTTTTTACCTTCAGCGCAGGCATCCCGAACGATGCAATGCCTTCATTAAGGAAGTCGGCTATTTTGCTGAGCTCTTTTGAAGTGGTTGAAATGGTAATGTTTGTATTCGGCTTGATGGTAAACACGCCTTTTCCGGCCTGATAGGAAACAGGCTCGGGAATAATCCGGTGTTCAGGCTCATGAGCCATGACCGATACAACTCCCGCTGACAGAATAGTCATCAGGGTGATTATGGTTTTCAAATAAACTCTCTTCATAATACTATTTTGAATTAAGGTTGTGAATTAAACAGCAGAAGCCTGGTCTTTATCCGTTTCATAACGGTTTGCATGCTGCCGTACTGCTCTTCCATCTCCCTGATTAGCTGGAACTGTACCCTTGCCCTTACCAGATTGTGCTCAGGATATCTGGTTTTGTAATAGATATCGCCGTTGAGGTAATCGGTAAGGAAACGGACACCTATAATATAGGTAAGGAGCATGGCGGCTTCGGGGAAGTTGTTTGCTTCGGCTTCGGTCAGCAGCCCTTCGGTGTGGGTAAGGTAGCCCGATGCGAAAGCCTCGAAAATGGAGATGTCGAACTTAACCTTCGAGATGTCCGGCTCATCCTCGCGGGCGGTGTTTGCCGCAGAGCGGATGGCATCGCCGAAATCGAACAGGGCAGAGCCCGGCATTACGGTATCAAGGTCGGTAACCGCAATGGCATCGCCTTTGGTTGAGAAGATCAGGTTGTTGAATTTGGTGTCGTTATGAACTACCCGTGATGGGATGCTTCCTGACTTCATCAGTTCAGGAATGTGCATCATATTCCTGAACCGGCTCTCAACAAAATCCACCTCTCTTTTTACTTCGTCCACTCTTTTGGCCAGATTCAGCGACAAAGCTTCCTGAAATGCTCCGTAACGCATTTCGAGGGAGTGGAAGTTGGGGATAACCGGCGTAATCAGTTCAGGATCAACCGATGACAGGGCGTCAAGGAAAAGGCCGTAAGCCTTGCCGCCTTCATAGGCGATGTTGTATTTCCTAACGGTTTCAATGGTTTTTCCCCCTTTTATAAAGGTAAACATCCTCCAATGGTTGTTTTCGTCGTCGGTAAAATAGAGCCCCCCCTGGTTTGTCCTGACCAGTTTCTGCACTATCAGCTTTTCGGGGCTGGTAAGCATATACTCCTTCAAAGCGTCAAGCACCATCAGGGTGTTCTGCATCAGAGCGTCTATATCCTTGAAAACATGGCTGTTAACCTGCTGGAGAAGGAAGCGTGGCTCCTGATCGCGGAGCACCTTAAATGTTTTATTGATATGGCCGACATTCAGCGGAAGGACGGTATAATCTCCGCAATCGCACGCGAATTGAGCCGGGAGTTCTTCGTATGGAATTGTCATGATAAAAATTTCTGTTATTTCCAGAGGCTTTCCGGATATTCTCCATTCCTGATCAATGCCCTGATCTTTTCAACCACCAGAGGCTTATCTTCCTTGTAGGTAATTCCAAACCACTGTCCGGGATTACTCAGTACCTTCACCTTTTCAAGTCCTGATTTGATCAGGGTATCCACCAGCACCGGAATGTAGAATTCGGCTTTTTCGGTTTGTCCGTTTGCATCCAGGAATTTGATGAATTCCGTATCGATGTGCTTGTAAACCGAAGGGGTAAAGCCCCAGAAATTCATCGAAACCAGGGTGTCTTCTTCGAGTTTTACAATCCCGCCGTCGGGCATGGTATTTATGATTCCATCGCCAACCCTCTCAATTTTAGTCATTTCGGTAACGCTCTTCAGCCAGTTGTCCCGATCCGGAACGCAAACGCCACGGGCAACGCTTCCGAAATCCGAAAGCGTATTCCGCAGCTCATAGGCCACCATGGCGTAATCCTGGTCACCGCTTGCCTGCTGTTCTTCGAAAAATGCGGCCAGCGTTCTGAATGCATCGGGGCCGTAGTAGTCGTCGGCATTGATAATGGCGAAGGGGGTGTGTACCTTTCCGGCAGTCATCATCAGCGCATGGCCTGTACCCCAGGGTTTTGTTCTCCCCTCGGGAACGGTATATCCTGCCGGGAGTTTATCAAGCTCCTGATATACAAGCTCAATTTCAATATGCGGCTCCAGTTTACTGACGAAAATCTCCCTGAAATCGTTTTCAATCTCCTTGCGGATAATGAAAACAACCTTATTGAATCCGGCTCTTATTGCGTCGTAAACCGAATAATCGAGTATGGTTTCACCGGCCGGACCAATCGGATCTATCTGTTTGAGGCCACCGTAGCGGCTTCCTATTCCTGCTGCAAGAATTACAAGTGTAGGTTTCATCTGAGCTTTTGGATTATCTGGTTTTAAGTTTTTTCCAGGTTTGTGAAAGAAGTACGGCCGAAACTATTCCAAGCGCAAGCAATCCGAAGGCGGACACTGTTTTTCCGTAAAGGAAAAATCCTGTCGAGAACAGAATGCTGTAAACAGCAACACTTCCCAGCAACATACAAAGGATTCCGGTCGGCACATCCCAGCGGAGGTCGTCTTCTTTCTGAAGGTCAATACCGCGGCTCAGGGCTTTTATCCTAACGGCTTTCCAGCCGGGGCCGCCGGGCCTGATTTTCTGGTAGAATTTCTCCAGTGTCGCATCATTCACCGGCGGGGTCATATAGGTAACAACAATCCATACAAGGGTGGTTGCAAAAACAACCCCTAAAAACTTCACAATATTCCAGATGGTCATGCTGAAGGTCATTCCCCAAAGGGTAACCATACCATCGGCTGTAGGTACAAGCAGGAAGTTCTCAATCATAATGAAACTGAGCGAAAAGACTCCGGCTGCAACCATTGCCGAGAGTTCGGTAAATGCATTGATTCTCCACCAGAACCATCTTAGGATATAAATCAGGCCGGTACCGGCGCCGATCATCAGCATATACTGGAACGCCTGCAACGCATTTTTAAGCACCAGAGCCAGAAGTATTGAGAAAAACATCAGGGTTACGGTAGAAAGCCTTCCGACAAATACTTTCTGCTTTTCGGTGGCTGTTTTGTTGATAAAGCGGGCGTAAAAGTCGTTTACCAGATAGGATGAGCCCCAGTTAACCTGCGATGCCACGGTTGACATAAAGGCGGCAATCAGCGAGGCCACTACAAGTCCGAGGAATCCTGCGGGCAGATAGGTGGCAAGCATGGCCGGATAGGCGAAGTCGTTCTGAATGTACTGTGCTTCCACATTGGGGAAGGCTGTTCTGAGCGAGGCGATGTCGGGGAAGACAATCAGCGATGCCAGACCAACGATGATCCACGGCCAGGGGCGCAGCGCATAATGAAAGAAGTTGAACAGCAGGGTGGCTCCCATGGCATGTTTCTCCGATTTGGCAGAGAGCATACGCTGGGCGATGTATCCGCCACCTCCCGGCTCAGCTCCGGGATACCAGGCTGCCCACCACTGAACAGCCAGAGGAATAATCAGAATACTCAGAAATACATCTGTCTGCCTGATATCGGGAATAAGGCTGAGTTTTCCGCTAACGCTCGGATGGCTGAACAACGCCTGAAGCCCGCCCACATCGGGCGATTTGGTAACATACCATGCAGCTCCGAAAGCGCCAAGCATTGCAATTGAAAACTGGAAAAGGTCGGTATAAAGAATGGATTTAAGCCCTCCAAGACCGCTGTAGAAAACCACAACTACCCCCGCAATAATCAGGGCAACGGCAGGGGAGAGCCCCAGCATAACGCCGGCAATCTTAATAAAGGCAAGCGATACACTGGCAATAACCATTACATTGAAGAAGAAACCTAGGTAAATGGCTCTGAATCCGCGCAGGAAAGCTGCCGTTTTGCCGCTGTACCTTATCTCATAAAACTCAAGGTCGGTCATCACCTTTGAGCGGTTCCAGAGTTTGGCATAGATAAATACGGTAAGCATGCCTGTGAGCAGGAAAGCCCACCACAGCCAGTTGGCGGCAACACCGTTCTGTCTTACCATATCGGTTACCAGGTTGGGTGTATCGCACGAAAAGGTAGTGGCCACCATCGATACGCCAAGCAGCCACCACGGCATGCTTCGGCCGGAAACGAAAAAGTCGGCAGCACTCTTACTGGCCCCTTTCGAGGCAAGATATCCGATTGTAAGAAGAATAATGAAAAAGACAGCTATAATCAGCCAGTCAATGGATTGCATTATCATGGGTCAAATGGTTTTTGGTGTGTTTGATACTAAAGCGTTGATTGCAGGTAATCCTTTGTTAACTTGTTTATGCAAATATTTTGTTCATTACCAGTGCAACGGTACCCATAATTCTGGCATCGTCACTCAGTTCAGAGGCTACAATATTGGTATCGCGGCGAATTCGTGAAATGGAATAGATATTCAGGTTGCTTTCGATGGGGGCGATCAGGTAATCGGCTGCTTTGGATATTTCACCGCCGATGATGATAAGCTCCGGGTTGAAAAGGTGGATAAGTGTAGCCAGTCCTTTGCCCAGCGCCTCACCAATGCGCGCCAGCAGGTCGATGGCATACTGGTCGCCTTCGCGGGCAGCATTCAGAATAACCCTGATACTGAGCTTCGAAAGGTCGTTTCCTATCATATTGCTGATCTGGGTGATGGCACCTTCGGTAATGTCTTTTTTGGCTTTTGTTAGCATCACTTTCCCCGAAGCAACGGTTTCGATGCATCCGATTTTTCCGCAATGGCACAACTGGCCGTTCGGCTCTATCTGAATGTGGCCAAACTCGCCCGAGTATCCTGAATGTCCGGTGTAAATCTTACTGTCGAGAATCATACTTAATCCGATACCGGAGCCGATATTCAGAACCAGCACATTTTTCAGGTTACGGGCCAGCCCGAACGACTGCTCTCCCCATGCCATCGCGCGGGTGTCATGCTCAACGAAAACAGGCAGCTGGGTACGCTCACTCAGCATTTTAACAACCGGCTCACCGGTATTCAGATAGGTGTACGAAAGACCGGTGCGGATATCAATAAGCCCGGGCAATGAGATTCCCACACCCAGAATCTTGTCCTCATCAATGTTGTATGCCTGGATAAGCTCGGTAATTTTTTCGGTGATGAATCCGATAACATCCTCCTCGGTATCGAGTCCGGTATTTAGCTCGTGGATTTCAGAAACCAGCTGATTTGAAAAATCGAAGATTCCCATCCTGATGAAATAACGCTCAAGGTCAATCCCGATGACATACCTCGAACGCGGATTCAGGCCGTAGATACTCGGACGGCGGCCTCCGGTGGAAACACCGATGCCGATTTCAGTTACCAAACCCTCTTCCATCAACTCTTCAAGAGCACGCGTAATGGTAGGAGTGCTCATTTTTATCGTGCGCGACAAATTGTGTATGGAAAGATTGGTATGGCGGTACAACTCTTTGACAATAGAACGCTTGAGATTTAATTTACGAACCTGATTGTTTTTTAGCGGCTCTTCGCTGTTAAACGAGCTTTTAAAAAGATATTTTATTCCTTCCATTGCAGAGATGTTTTGAAGATGTTGTTAGTGGC
>LUZO01000057.1 GCA_001603685.1 Bacteroidales bacterium Bact_23 | reverse complement strand
TTATAATATTTTTAACTTTGACAGAACATCCAATCCCGTAAACGAAAGATCAACATATTACAAAAACAATGAAAAGTTACACAAAACCACTCACTTTTTTCCTGGCAATTGCGGTGCCGCTATTGATTGTGATAGTCGTACTCAGAGCGCCTGAGCCGGATCATTCCCTGCTCGACCTGCTAAAGGAGCAGCGATCGGAGAAACACAAGCCGGGGGTAGATCACAGCAAGTTTGAGGTTCTTCAGAAGGACTTCACCAACCCGCATGAGATTACCGCTGCCTGCCTGTCGTGCCACACCGAGCGAGGCGAAGAGCTGATGCACAGTGCCCACTTTACCTGGGAGCGCGAAGCATACATTCCCGGCAGGGGCGTTACCTATCTGGGAAAGAAGAACCTCATCAACAATTTCTGCACCGGCGTACAGTCGAACGAAGCCAGTTGCATGAAATGCCATGCCGGTTACGGATGGAGCGACAAGAGCTTCGACTTTGAGAACCCCTACAACATCGACTGTATTGTGTGCCATGACAATACCGGCACCTATCAGAAAGCCAGCGGCGGCGCCGGATATCCGGTAATGGGCCCCGACGGTCCCGATATGAAGGCGATTGTTACCAGCGTCGGACTACCGAAAAGCGAGAACTGCGGTACCTGCCACTTCGAAGGGGGCGGCGGCAACAATGTGAAGCACGGCGACCTGGAACTGGCACTGCTGACAGCCGGCCGAGATGTGGATGTACATATGGGAGTTGACGGACTGAATATGAACTGCGTGGATTGCCACACCGCCGAGAATCATGTGATGAAAGGCAAATACTACGGAGTTTCCTCCTCAAACACCAACCGCCTGCTGTGCGAAGACTGCCATACCGAAATGCCGCATCAGAAAAGCATTCTGAATGAGCACACCATAAAAGTAGCCTGCCAGACCTGCCACATTCCCGTGTATGCCAAGGTAAACGCCACCAAAATGTACTGGGACTGGGCTACTGCCACACACAGAAAAGACGGAAAAGCCTATGAAATCCTCGACGAAGACGGCAACATCCTCTACACCTCCATCAAAGGTGATTTCCTTTGGGATAAATTCGTAAAACCAGAATACGCCTGGTTTAACGGAACCGCCGACCACCACCTTATTACCGACAAAATCGACACCACTCAGGCGCTGCTTAAAATCAACACACTTTTCGGAGAGTACCGCGACCGCAACAGCAAAATCATCCCGGTAAAGGTTCACCGCGGCCGTCAGCCTTTCGACTCGGAGAACCTGACCGTAATCCAGGCCAAACTCTGGGACAAGGACGAAGGAAAAGGCGCCCTCTGGGTTGACCTCGACTGGGAACGCGCCATCGAAGTGGGTATGACCTATGTTACCATGCCATACAGCGGAAAGCACGATTTCGTAAACACCGAAATGTATATGCCGGTAAATCATATGGTTAGCCCGGCCGCCGAAGCGGTTACCTGCAAGGAGTGCCACACCAGAAACGATGGCCGCCTGGCCGCACTGAACGATTTCTACATGCCGGGACGCGACCGCAACTACCTGCTCGACCTGGCCGGAAAGCTGATCCTGGTATTCTCATTCATCGGAATCGTGGTTCATGCTTCCCTCAGGTATATTGCAGCCCGCAAAAGAAATGTTGTACAAAGTCATTAATTCACAGCGCAATGAGTAATAAGAAGAAAGTTTATGTTTATCAGGGTTTTGAGCGTTTCTGGCACTGGAATCAGGCGCTGCTGATCTTTGTCCTGGCATTTACCGGATTTGAGATTCACAGCTCGTACGAGTTTTTCGGCTTCGAGTCCGCCGTCAGGATCCACAATTTCGCCGCCTGGGCATTCATCGTCCTGATTATTTTCGCCATTTTCTGGCACATCACCACCGGCGAATGGAAACAGTACGTCCCTACCACCAAAAACCTGAAAGCTCAGGCTGAGTTTTACCTGCTGGGAATCTTCCGCAATGCCCCCCACCCCACCAAAAAGACCGTTATCAGCAAGCTGAATCCGCTTCAGAGGCTGGTTTATCTGGGACTTAAGATACTGGTTATTCCGGTTATGGTGTTGTCGGGGCTGCTGTTTATGTTCTACCGCTACCCGCAAGACGACAAAATTGCCTTTATCAACATCGACAGTCTGGAAGTCATCGCGCTGATACACACCGCCGGAGCATTTGCCCTGCTGGCGTTTATTCTCGTTCACCTTTACCTTATCACTACCGGCCACACCATTACCTCGAACCTGAACGCAATGATTACCGGTTGGGAAGAACTTGATGAGGAAGATGACGAAACGGAAAAAATTGTTGAAAAATCTGCAACTGAAAATGAAAATGATTAACAAATCTGCAAGGCTTATCAGCCGGATCCTGACAATTGTTGTCCTGCTTTTTGCAATCACTTCATTTACCGGTTGCAAAAACGAAGATAAGGCAGGCGCAGCGGAAAGCGCTCCGATAAACGAATCGCAGGCGCTTTACAACTTCTTTATCCAAAACGGAGATTACATCAACAAGCCGACCACCCCGGCCATTATGACCGCCGGCCAGTTGTACGGCATGCTTGACAAGAACATCCACATCATCGACCTGCGCGACGCCGAACAGTACAACCAGGGGCATATTGAAGGCGCGGTAAATGTGGAGCCGGCAAACATCGTTGAATACTTCGAAAACAGCATCGACGCCCCCTACTTCGACCGGGTGGTGCTGGTATGCAGCCGCGGACAGCTTTCGGCTTATGTAACCGGAATCATGCAACTGCTCGGATACGACAACACCTATTCGGCAAGGTACGGTATGAACGCATGGAACAGCAAACTGGCCGAAGAAGGCTGGGACAAGGTTACTGCATCCTATCCCGATGCGCTGACCAGAGAACCGGCCTTACAGCTGAAGGGTAAATATGGTTTCCCAAAAATCAGCACGGGCGGCAGAAACGGATATGAGGTTGCCAGGCTCAGGGCCAAAGAGCTGCTGGATCCGGAGCATATTTCATTTCATGTAGATTATGAAGAAATCTGGCAATCACCTGATGAATATACCGTAATCGCCTATGTTCCTGCCGATTGGTTTGAGATGTCGGTTCATCCGAAGGGAACCGTAAACTTTCCGCCGAAAGTCTCGCTGAAAGCCGGCGGCCCGGTTGAATCGATTACTCCGGAGAGCAAAATTGCCGTATATTGTTTCAACGGACATCACAGCGCCCATGCCACAGCCTGGCTGAGGATGATGGGTTACGATGCCCGCTCAATACTATACGGCGCCAACAGCTTTATGCACGGCTACTTCGAAAAGAGCGACAAAGATACTCCCCGTGAGTGGTCGGATGCGCTGAAAAACGATTTTCCCGTAAAATCGGGCGGAGCATCGCAGGAAGCACAGGAAACTAAAAAAGTGGCAGTAAAACAGGCGCAGGGCGGCTGTTAAAAAAATAGCATCAGAATATGGAACAAAAACCAAAACCTTACATGAATCCATACCTGGCAGGCTTTCTGCTGGGTTTGGTATTGCTGGCAACTTATTTCATCACCGGGCGCGGGCTTGGCGCCAGCGGAGCGGCAAAAAGCGTGGTAATTGAAACCGTTGGACATATTTCGCCGGGATATGCCGAGAAAAATCCGTTTTATGCCTCCTATTTTGCTACCGGCGATGACCGGCCAATGAAAAACTGGCTGGTATATCTCACCCTCGGAGTTCTGGGAGGAGCGCTCTTCTCAGGCTTTATGTCGGGGCGCATGGGCCTGAAGGTTGACAAGGGTCCGCGCATCTCGGTAACCACCCGTTTGATTATGGCGGCAGCAGGCGGTTTTCTCTTCGGACTGGGAAGCCAGTTCGGAAGAGGATGCACCAGCGGCGCAGCCCTCAGCGGAATGGCTACCCTATCCACGGCAGGCTTTCTTACCATGATCGCCATCTTTGGATCGGGATTCGCCATCGCTTATTTTTTCAGAAAATTATGGATCAGCTAAAAACCGGAGAGAACTATGGCACCATTAATTCCAGAGGGAATCATTAGCCCCAACCTGAACCTGTTTTTCGCCTTTGTCATCGGAATTGCCTTCGGCTATGTCCTTGAACAGGGCGGTTTCTCCACATCGCGGAAGCTGGCCGGCGTTTTCTACGGCTACGACTTTGTCGTACTCAGGGTCTTCTTCACCGCCGCAATTACCGCAGCCCTGGGCCTGCTAATCTTTCAGTACATGGGCTGGGTGGATTACGACCTGCTATACATCAACCCCACATTTTTGTGGTCGGCCATCGTTGGCGGCGTGATCATGGGCTTCGGTTTCATTATGGGCGGCTTCTGCCCGGGAACCAGTCTGGTTGCAGCCATGATTGGAAAAATAGATGCAATGGTATTTGTTGTGGGAATGTTCCTGGGAATCTACTTCTTCGGCGCGTTCTACGAAACATTCCAGCCGTTGTACACCGGCAGTAATCTGGGAGGCATATTTGTTTACGACTCTCTCGGCCTTTCGCGCGATGTCTTCGTCTTTCTGCTGGTGGTCATCGCACTTGCCGCCTTTATCATCACCAAAAAGATAGAGGATAAGGTAAACGGCATCAAATCGCAGAGCGGACTCTTCCATCCCTCATACAACCTTCCTTTCGCCGTATTGCTCGGACTGGCTGCCCTCCTGCTGATTCTGCCCGACAAGCCGAAAGCGCAGTGGAATGAAACAAGCGCCGAAAGCCTGCTGGCCGAAGCCGCTACAAGAGAGCGCTATATGCAGCCCGATGAACTTGCCTATCTGCTGCTGCACCCCAACGAAAACAATCTTATGATTGTGGATGTCAGGCCTGAAGAGGCATTCGGCTCTTTCAGCCTGCCGGGCGCCGTCAGCATTCCGCTGAATGATATTCTTAAAAAAGAGAACAGAGCCTTGATGGAAAAATCGGGCAAGGATGTCCTGCTGTACAGTTTCGGCTCAACCGATGCTGATCAGGCGTGGCTGCTGCTCAGAAGAGAAGGGGTGAAAAACCTGAAAGTGCTGAAGGGCGGTTTAAACAACTTCTTTGCAACCATTTACCTCGAACCGGAGATACCTGAGCCCGGCTTCTTCAGCGAGAAGGAGAAATTTGAGAAACGATTTGCCGACCGTGCTGCAAAAGCCTTCCGCGAAGGTGAAGCCGCCGAAAAGGCATCTGCCGCCAAAACTCCGGTAAGAACGCTGGTGGATATTAAACCTCCCGCAGCCGGAAAAGGAGGGTGCTGAGGCAGTTGCATTTCAACCATCTGAACCAAGAAAATCATTTTGCACAATAGCTTAAACAGAATATTATGGAAAACACCAACGACAAAATGCTGAATTATGCAGTCGTTTCATTTATAGGCGTGCTTATCCTGGTTATCCTTTTCCAGTGGAGGAGCGCCCCCTCGTATGCCCTTTCGGCCGAAGAGATGCAGACGGAAATGCAGGATGAGGCAAATCTGGTTATGCCCGGCGAACTGAAAGCCATGCTGGACGACGGCTCATCCATGCAGTACCTTCTCATCAAGATGTGCGCCGACGAAAACAGGCGTTACCCCGGTTTCGGCAAGGAGATGCACATTCCGTTTGCCTCGATACTCGATGACGAGAGCATCAGAATCATTAAGGAGACCCCCAATGTGCTGCTGATATCGGAATATGAATCGGAATCGGTGATTGCGCTGAATCTGCTCAAATCGCAGGGTATCAATCATGTACGCGCCATCTCCAACAACTACGCCTTCCATAAGGGAGTGGTGGAGCAGGGCCACAATCCGGCCTACTCCACCTCGCATACCGAGAAAGCCCGCTGGGATTACAACAGATTCTTCAAAAACGAATCGGCAGGAGGCGCAAAAAAATCGGGAGCACCCGCACAGATACCCGCAGCCGTGAAAGTGGTGAAAGCCTCGGGAGGATGCTGATCTGATTCATAAAAAAAAACTGAACCGACAGCCGTATATGTTGAAAAACATTGCGGCTGTTTTTTTTCGGTCTTTCGGGTAAACATATCTGTAAAAATGATGAGTTTAACGCTGCATCATACTGAAAGAAAAGAGATTAAACCTATCTTTGCCGCGGTTTTAAAAACATAAGAACCTGAAACTCATGAGAAAGATCATTGCGGCGCTTATTTCCGGCATTCTATTCAGCAACACCATTTTTGCCCAGACATGGAAACCGGTAAACCAGACGGGTACCTCGTTTATCCTCTACGGAATGTCATTCCCGCCGGGCCAGAACAGCATCGGCTATGCATGCGGCATGAAATATACCTACGATGCCGAAGGGGTGATTGTGAAAACAACCGACGGCGGCGACAACTGGACGAAAATATGGCCGCAGTCAGGACAGATCAACGGACTTGAAGGCATCTGGTTTATCAACGATAAACTCGGCTTTGCCGGCGGATGGAACAACTACTTCATCAGAACCACCGACGGCGGCCTGACCTGGACACAGGTGAGCTGCGGCAGCAATGTGTGGTATTATGAGGATGTTGTTTTCCGCGACAACCTGAACGGCGTGGTTGCCGCCGCCATGAACGGCGCTTCAGACCAGTGCATCTTCATAACCAGTGATGGCGGAAACACCTGGGTTCCGGCAACTTCGGGAACCAATGTAAACATTATGCGGATGGCCTATGCCGACGATAATACCCTGTTTGGCGTGGGTATGGCCGGCAAGGTTTACAAATCGACCGACAAGGGGCACAACTGGAGCATAAGCGCAAGCCTCGGTCCCATCCTCACCGGTATCGACTTCGCCACCGGCAAATTCGGCATTATCGGCGCCGAAGAGCATATGTATGTAACCACCGATGGCGGATTAACCTGGAAGATGCACAATGCAGCCTATGAGTTTCTGTTCGGCTGCAAGGCTTTCGACGACGGAACCGCCTACTGGGCCGGCGATGACAACATCTATAAAACCACCGATTTCGGAAATACCATCCAGCTCGATTATCAGGGGCCAATCGGCGAAACCACCTTTTACAGGGTACGCTCCACTCCCAACGGAAACCTGTTCGCTTGCGGAAGCGGAGGAACCATTCTGAAGAAATCAGCGCCGCTGTCGGCCAATTTCACCGCCTCGCCTACCACCATCTGCAGATACGGATCGGTGGCATTCACCGATTTATCCCTGGGCAATGTGGTTTCGTGGAGCTGGAGTTTTGAAGGCGGAACTCCCTCCACTTCAACGGAACAGAACCCCGTAATTACCTACCAAGAGGTGGGCACCTTTGATGTAACGCTTACCGTATATGGCTCCGTTGGCTCCAACACCCTTACAATCAACGATATGATTACCGTGGAAGAGTGCGTCGGCGTCGAAAAAACCGAAATCCCTGAAATCAGGGTTTTCCCCAATCCTGCCGGCGATTACCTGAACATCAGCATCCGCTTTAAGCAGGGCGAAGAGTATAAGTTGACCATACAAAACCTGACGGAACAAATCCTCCGCACCATAAACGGCGTTGGTTCCGGAAAGGAAAAGACGGTTCAGGTCAATGTTTCAGATCTGCCGGAAGGAAACTATCTGCTGACCGCCGGCACGGCAACCGGAAACAGAATACACCATAAGTTTGTGGTAGTAAGATAGTTACAGGCAGCTTTTAATAAGCTGGTTATAATAGTATAAGCGGAAACTATTTCCACTTGTTTGTAACGATTTTCTGTTCTTATACCGATTGGAAAAATATAATAGACCAATTATCGCTTTGCTCAATTGGTCTAAATATTTTAACC
>LUZO01000056.1 GCA_001603685.1 Bacteroidales bacterium Bact_23 | reverse complement strand
CTCCCGCCATCAGGTGGAAGTGCAAATGCCGAAGCCAAAGGCGAAGGCTGCAAATGTCCCGGCCACGGGCTGAGACTGTAAATCTTCAAATTCCCGCCGTCAGGCGGGAGTCAAATGCGCCGCCAGGCGCTTCAAATCTTCAAATCCGCCTTTAGGCGGGTCAAATCCTCATCCGCCAGAGGCGGACCCGCCGTCAGGCGGGAGTCAAATGCGCCGCCAGGCGCTTCAAATTTTCAAATGCGCCGTCAGGCGCTTCAAATCCGCCGCGGCGGATCAAATCTTAAATTCATACTTCACCGCACTCAGCTCCTCATTCGCCTTCACAATCTTCTTCTTCAGATCTTCCTTAAATGCCACAAGCTTCTTCTGAAGCTCTTCGTCGCCGGTAGCCAGCATCTGAACGGCCAGGATTCCTGCATTCCTTGCTCCGCTAATGGCAACCGTAGCCACCGGAATTCCCGGAGGCATCTGAACAATGGCCAGCAGCGCATCCATTCCGTCGAGTGTGGCTTTGATGGGAACCCCGATCACCGGAACGGTGGTCATGGCGGCAATCACTCCGGGAAGATGGGCGGCCATGCCTGCACCGGCAATAATCACCCTGATGCCGCGCCCGTAGGCCGACTTTGCAAATGCCTCAACCTCAGCGGGTGTGCGGTGTGCCGAAAGAGCATTGATTTCAAACGGAATCTGAAAATCATTCAGAATCTCAGCAGCATCCTTCATCACCGGAAGATCGGATGTACTGCCCATAATGATGCTAACTCGTGGAATCATAATGACAATGGTTTAGGCTGCAAAAATAGGCAAAAGCCGCTTAAACTCCCCCGGATTCTGCCGTTTGTTGATAAACTTATGCGTTGCCGGTTTAAAATATTGCCGAAGCAGGAATAATTCTGAAAAGTAGGAATATAGTGGTGGGATTTTGTTTTAATTGTCGTATTTTTGGCAGCTTAATTCTACAATGATGCAGGAATCAATAAAAATTCTTGACAAGGAATTCAGCGTTTTTATCAATTCGACTGAAATAGACAAATCGGTTCAGCGGATTGCCGATAAGATCAATGCCGAAATGAAGGGGAAAAACCCGCTTTTCCTGATTGTGCTCAATGGCGCATTCATGTTTGCCTCCGATCTTCTGAAAAAGATAAATATCAACTGCAACATCTCTTTCGTAAAACTCTCATCTTATACCGGAACCCGCAGTTCGCAGGTTGTCAGTGAGCTTATCGGGCTGAATGAGGTGCTGAAGGACCGCAACATCATCATAATTGAAGACATCATCGACAGCGGATTAACCTTGCAGCGGATGCAGGAAATTCTGCAGGAGCACCAGGTTGCCGATGTAAGAATAGCCGCATTGATTTATAAACCGGCCGCTTTCAAAGCCGATTATAAAATTGATTATATTGGCATGGAAATTCCCAACGATTTTATTGTGGGTTACGGGTTGGATTATGACGGTTACGGGCGTAATCTTCCCGACATCTACAAAATAGTGGAATAGCGTGCGTTTTATTTGTAAATAATTGCATATCAATATATTATTTAACCAATACAGGAA
>LUZO01000055.1 GCA_001603685.1 Bacteroidales bacterium Bact_23 | reverse complement strand
GCAGAAAGCAATACTACCTGCCGCCCTTAAAGTAAATCAGTCAGATTTAGAATTCGTCGGCTTTCGAAGCTTTCAGTTTTTCAAACTCTTCTTTTGACCCGACGATAAGGTCGTCATATTCACGAAGTCCGGTACCGGCAGGAATGAGATGTCCTACAATCACATTCTCTTTCAGTCCGAGCAATTCATCGCTTTTTGCATTGATAGAGGCCAGTGTAAGCACCTTGGTAGTTTCCTGGAACGATGCTGCCGAGATAAAGCTCTTTGTCTGCAGCGAAGCACGGGTAATTCCCTGAAGAATCTGCTTGGCTGTAGCCGGTTGAGCATCGCGGGCTTCCACCAGACTCATATCGCGTCGTTTGAGTTGCGAGTTTTCATCGCGCAACTTACGGGCTGTAACAATCTGGCCCGGTTTCAGATTGGTGGAATCGCCGGGATTAATTACCACTTTCTTTCCGAAGATCCAGTCGTTTTCATCATGAAAATCAACTTTATTTACCAGTTCCGCTTCGAGGAATTTGGTATCGCCCGGGTCGGCAACTTCAACTTTACGCATCATCTGGCGAACAATTACCTCAAAATGCTTATCGTTGATTTTCACACCCTGAAGGCGGTAAACCTCCTGAATCTCATTCACAATATACTCCTGAACATTCATAGGGCCCTTGATTGCGAGAATATCGCTTGGTGTTCGGGCTCCGACTGACAGGGGCATACCGGCTTTAACATAGTCGTTTTCCTGAGCAAGAATCTGCTTCGAGGTAGGAATCAGATATCTCTTTTCTTCTCCGGTTTTTGAGGTGATGATTACTTCGCGGTTTCCGCGTTTCAGCTTACTGCCGAACGAAATCACCCCGTCAATTTCAGCAACCGTAGCCGGATCGGAAGGATTACGGGCTTCAAACAGTTCGGTAACCCTGGGCAGACCTCCGGTGATATTCTCCGATTTCACAACCGCACGCGGAATCTTCACAATGATTTCACCGGCTTTGATCATTTCGCCTTCCTCAACTGCGATATGCGCACCAACAGGAATGTCATACACCCTGAGTTCTGTTCCGTCATCCGAAACAACACGGATATTCGGGTTTTTGATTTTCTGTTTCGACTCAATAACCACTTTATCGTGGTAGCCGGTCTGTTCATCAGATTCAACCCTGAATGTTGTTCCTTCAACAATGTTATCATAAACAATTTTTCCGGATACATCCGAAAGGATAACTGCATTGTAGGGGTCCCAGTCGCTGATCAGGCTGCCTTTTTCCACGAATTCGCCGGGGCGGAAGTAGAGGCTGGCTCCGTAGGGAATATGTCCTGAAGCGAGACTGATACCGGTATTTTTATCAACAATACGCATTTCAGCCGAACGGCCTACCACGATGTAATACTCCTTACCCTCAGCATTTGTGTAATCCACATAGCGGAGTTCATCAATTTCAAGAATACCATCGTATTTGGCTTCGATCTCAGAAACTACGGATGAGCTTGCAGCAATACCTCCAACATGGAATGTCCGGAGTGTAAGCTGTGTTCCCGGCTCACCAATTGACTGTGCAGCAATAACGCCGACAGCTTCGCCCTGCTGCACCATCCGTGCCGATGCAAGATTGCGGCCATAACATTTGGCACACACACCCTGTTTCGACTCACAGGTGAGTACCGAACGGATTTCAACAGCTTCAATCGGCGAATCTTCAATAATGCTGCATATTTCTTCGGTTAGCTCTTCGCCGGCAGCAACAATGAGTTCGCCTGTTTGCGGATGATAGACATCATGCAGGGTAACGCGGCCGAGAATACGGTCATACAGTTTCTCAACCACCTCTTCATTCTTTTTCAGGTCGGTGATGGTAAGTCCCCTTAAGGTTCCGCAGTCGTGTTCAGTAATAACCACATCCTGAGCCACATCAACAAGACGACGGGTAAGATAGCCGGCGTCAGCTGTTTTCAGCGCGGTATCGGCCAAACCCTTACGGGCACCGTGTGTGGAGATAAAGTACTCAAGAACCGAAAGTCCTTCTTTAAAGTTTGAGAGAATCGGGTTTTCGATAATATCACTACCTGTTGCACCGGTTTTCTGAGGCTTGGCCATAAGTCCCCTCATCCCCGACAACTGCCGGATCTGCTCTTTTGAACCACGGGCACCTGAATCAAGCATCATATAAACAGGGTTGAATCCCTGCTTGTCTTTTGCCAGATTGTCCATAAGGGTGTAGGTAAGGCGCGAATTGGTATGTGTCCAGATATCGATTGTCTGGTTGTAGCGCTCATTATTGGTAATGAACCCCATATTAAAGTTGGCCCATACCTCTTCCACTTCTTCCCTGGCCTGGTTAATCAGATCTTCCTTTACTTCCGGAATAATCACATCGTTCAGGGTAAATGAGAGTCCTCCCCTGAATGCCATCTGATATCCCAGATTCTTGATATCGTCAAGGAACTGAGCAGTTTTTGCAGTTCCGGTTTTCTTCAGCACATCGCCAATGATATCACGCAGTGCTTTTTTGGTCAGCAACTGGTTGATATAGCCGTATTCTTCAGGTACTACCTGGTTGAACAGGATGCGGCCAACGGTGGTATCCACCAGTTTGCTGCCTTTTCCTCCGGCGTTTTTCAGCCTGACTTTGATGTAGGCGTGCAGATCGACAACGCGTTCGTTATAGGCAATGATGACCTCTTCGGGCGAATAGAACACCATTCCCTCCCCTTTTACGGGATTCTCGGGAATTGATGCACGGCCTTTTGTCATATAATAGAGCCCGAGTACCATGTCCTGCGAAGGAACGGTAATGGGAGCGCCATTAGCCGGATTCAGAATATTGTGCGATGCCAGCATCAGCAGCTGTGCTTCCAGCACTGCAGCATTTCCGAGGGGAACATGCACCGCCATCTGGTCACCGTCGAAGTCGGCGTTGAAAGCCGTACAAACCAGCGGATGGAGCTGAATTGCCTTACCCTCGATCAGTTTTGGCTGGAAAGCCTGAATACCGAGGCGGTGAAGAGTAGGAGCCCGGTTCAGAAGCACCGGATGTCCTTTCAGAATATTTTCGAGGATATCCCATACAACGGGATCTTTTCTGTCAACGATTTTCTTGGCCGATTTAACGGTTTTAACAATGCCTCGTTCAAGCATCTTCCTGATGATGAATGGCTTGAACAGCTCAGAGGCCATATCTTTGGGCAGCCCGCACTCATTTAGTTTGAGTTCCGGTCCAACCACAATTACCGAACGGCCTGAATAGTCGACACGCTTTCCGAGAAGGTTCTGACGGAAACGGCCTTGTTTTCCTTTCAGGCTGTCGCTCAGCGATTTCAACGCCCTGTTCGACTCAGTTTTTACCGAATTCGCCTTCCTTGAATTATCAAACAGTGAGTCAACGGCTTCCTGAAGCATTCGTTTCTCATTGCGCATAATTACATCGGGGGCCTTGATTTCAATAAGTCGTTTCAAACGGTTGTTCCTGATGATTACCCTACGGTAAAGATCATTCAGGTCGCTTGTGGCAAACCTGCCGCCATCCAATGGCACCAGGGGGCGCAGCTCGGGCGGAATTACCGGAACCACTTTTACAATCATCCACTCGGGGCGGTTTGCTATTCTTGTTTGTGCATCGCGGAATGCTTCGAACACCTGCAGGCGTTTCAGAGCATCGGCTTTCCTCTGCTGCGAGGTTTCATTGTTTGCCTTGTGCCTCAACTCATACGACTCCTGATCAATATCGAGTTTGCTCAGCAGATCGTATAATGCATCAGCGCCCATTTTGGCGATGAATTTTTCAGGATCGCTGTCATCGAGATACTGATTCTCTTTGGGCAGCGAGTCCATGATTTCGAAGTACTGCTCTTCGGTAAGAAGTGCCAGGCGTTCAACCTTAACCTCCTCTTTAAGCATAACTCCGTCCATAACTCCGGGTTGCACTACTACATACCTTTCGTAGTAAATGATGGAGTCGAGTTTTTTGGAGTTCAGGTTGAGCAATGCGCCGATTTTACTGGGCAGCGACCTGAAAAACCAGATATGAGCTACGGGTACAACAAGCTGAATGTGGCCCATGCGTTCACGGCGCACCTTCTTTTCTGTTACCTCTACACCGCAGCGGTCGCACACGATTCCTTTGTAACGGATTCTCTTGTATTTCCCGCAATGACATTCCCAATCCTTAACAGGTCCGAATATCCTTTCGCAGAACAATCCGTCACGCTCGGGTTTATAGGTCCTGTAATTTATGGTTTCCGGCTTCAGCACTTCACCGCTCGAGCGTTCGAGGATGGTTTCGGGTGAAGCCAGGCTTATTGTAATCTTGGAAAAATTGCTGGAAATGGTGCTGTCTTTTCTGAATGCCATATATTTTTCAATAAGGAATGAAAGAGTAAAAATCAACAGGCGGACAAACTCTGTCGTTTTGCATCATGGGCAAAACGACAGAGTTTTCCGTCAACATTAATCAAAAGAGATGTTCAGGCCCAGTCCCCTGAGTTCGTGAACAAGCACATTGAACGATTCCGGAATTCCGGGGGTTGGCATATTCTCGCCTTTCACAATGGCTTCATACGCCTTTGCCCTTCCCATTACATCGTCGGATTTCACGGTGAGAATCTCCTGCAGGATATGCGAAGCACCGAACGCCTCGAGCGCCCAAACCTCCATTTCACCAAAACGCTGACCTCCAAACTGGGCTTTACCGCCAAGAGGCTGTTGTGTAATCAGTGAGTAAGGACCGATTGAACGGGCATGCATCTTGTCGTCAACCATATGATGAAGTTTCAACATATAGATATATCCAACAGTGGCCGGCTGGTCAAACCGTTCGCCGGTGCCGCCGTCGTACAGATATACCCTTCCGTTTTCGGGCAGGCCGGCTTTAGCCATATATTCATTGATGTGATCTTCGGTGGCACCGTCAAAAATCGGGGTTGAGAAATGCAACCCGAGCTTCTTTCCTGCCCAACCCAGAACAGTTTCATAAATCTGTCCGAGGTTCATTCGCGAAGGAACGCCAAGGGGGTTCAGAACGATATCAACCGGAGTTCCATCGGCTAGGAATGGCATATCCTCTTCGCGCACGATTCTGGCAACAATACCCTTGTTACCGTGGCGGCCTGCCATCTTATCACCAACAGTGAGTTTGCGCTTCTTGGCTACATAAACCTTCGCCATCTGAACAATTCCGTTCGGCAGTTCATCGCCAACAGTGGCTACAAACTTTTTGCGGTTATATACGCCAAGAATCTCTTTGTATTTTATGATGTAGTTGTTGATAAGGGTTTTTATCTGGTCGTTAACCTCCTTGTCGGTAGTCCACTTTCCGGGGTTTACACTCAGATAATCAATTCCCAACAGCATTTTCTGGCTGAACTTGACTTTTTTAGGGATAACCTCTTCCCTGAAGTTATTGTAAACGCCCTGCGAAGTCCTGCCTGAAACCATAACGGTGAGTTTATCCACCAGCTTGGTTTTCAGATCCTGCGAATCCTTTACAAATTCGTCGTCGAGCACCTTTACCATATCTTTCTCCTTAACCTTAACCTTACGGTCTTTGATCATTCGGGAGAAGAGTTTTTTGTCAACAACAACCCCTTTCATCGAAGGAGGCGCCTTCAGCGAAGCATCTTTCACATCGCCGGCTTTATCACCGAAAATTGCTCTCAGCAGCTTCTCCTCGGGTGTGGGGTCACTTTCGCCTTTCGGGGTGATCTTTCCAATCAGAATATCGCCTTCATTAACTTCGGCACCGATTCTGATAAGTCCGTTCTCATCAAGATTTCGGGTTGCCTCGGTACTTACATTCGGTATGTCGTTGGTAAGCTCCTCAACCCCGCGTTTTGTATCGCGCACCTCAAGAATAAACTCCTCGATGTGGATGGAGGTGAAAATATCTTCTTTAACGATTTTTTCAGAAACAACGATGGCATCCTCAAAGTTATAACCTTTCCAGGGCATAAATGCAACCATCAGGTTACGTCCGAGGGCCAGGTCACCGTTGTTGGTAGCATAGCCTTCGCAAAGCACCTGTCCTTTTTTCACCCGGTCGCCTTTTCGGACGATGGGGCGCAGATTGATACAGGTATTCTGATTGGTACGGGCAAATTTGGTAAGGCTGTAGTGTTTTATTTCATCGTCAAAACTAACCTTCTTTTCATCTTCGAGCCTTGTATGGTGAACTACGATTTCCGTTGCATCAACAAATTCAACAAATCCGTCATGTTCAGCGGTAACAAGCACTCTTGAATCAATGGCCACTTTTCCTTCAATTCCGGTGCCCACAATAGGGGCTTCGGGATTGAGCAGCGGCACCGCCTGGCGCATCATGTTCGAACCCATCAGAGCGCGGTTGGCATCATCGTGCTCGAGGAAAGGAATCAGCGAAGCCGCAATGGAGGCAATCTGGTTCGGAGCAATGTCGATCAGGTCAATATTCTCCTTATCAACAATAGGATAATCAGCAAGTTGACGAACCTTTATCTGATTTTCCACAAAGTTGCCCTTGGCATCCATTGCTGTTGTAGCCTGGGCAATTATCTTGTTTTCCTCTTCTTCAGCGCTGAGGTAAACCGGCTTTTCATCAAGTGCAACCACGCCGTTGACAACACGCTTGTAAGGTGTTTCGATGAATCCGAGGCGATTAATTTTGGCATACACACAGAGAGAAGAGATCAGTCCGATATTCGGTCCTTCAGGCGTTTCAATCGTACACAGTCGTCCGTAGTGTGTATAGTGAACGTCGCGGACTTCGAATCCGGCGCGTTCGCGCGACAGACCACCGGGGCCGAGAGCCGATACCCTGCGTTTGTGCGTCAGTTCGGCCAGAGGATTGGTCTGATCCATGAACTGCGACAACTGGTTTGTTCCGAAGAAGGAATTAATTACCGACGAAAGTGTTTTTGCATTGATCAGGTCGGTTGGGGTAAACACCTCGTTGTCGCGAACATTCATACGCTCGCGGATGGTGCGTGCCATACGAGCCAGACCAACGCCAAACTGATTGTAAAGCTGTTCGCCAACAGTACGCACCCTTCTGTTGCTCAGATGGTCAATATCGTCGATATCGGTGCGGCGGTTTATCATACCCACCAGATATTTAATGATGGAGATGATATCTTCTTTGGTAAGTACCTTGGTATCAATGGGAATGTCGAGCTCCAGCTTTTTATTGATTCTGTAGCGGCCAACATCACCGAGGTCATATCTTTTATCTGAGAAGAACAATTTCTCGATAATTCCCCTGGCAGTTTCCTCATCAGGCGGCTCGGCATTTCTGAGCTGTCTGTAGATAAACTCAACGGCTTCCTTTTCGGAGTTTGCCGTATCCTTCTGAAGGGTATTGAAAATAATCGAATAGTTGATGTTGTCAGGGTCTTCGCGGTGTATCAGAATAGTTTTGGCACCCGATTCCACGATAACATCGATATGATGATTTTCGATGATGGTTTCGCGGTCGATAATCACTTCTGTACGCTCAATTGATACCACTTCACCGGTATCTTCATCCACGAAATCTTCGATCCAGTTTTTCAGCACCCTGGCA
Source organism: Bacteroidales bacterium Bact_23 (assembly GCA_001603685.1). GTDB lineage: Bacteria > Bacteroidota > Bacteroidia > Bacteroidales > Lentimicrobiaceae > Lentimicrobium. The sequence goes on along the minus strand of LUZO01000055.1, from coordinate 5,635 downwards.
GCAAGGCGTGAACCGACAACTTTTTTCAGTCCGGCTTTCGATACCTTTACCTCTTCGGCAAGATTAAATATTTCGAGGATATCTTTATCAGTTTCATAGCCGATTGCGCGGAGCAGGGTTGTTACCGGTAATTTCTTTTTTCGGTCGATGTACGCATACATCACATTATTGATATCGGTAGTAAACTCCATCCACGATCCTTTGAATGGGATGATTCTGGCTGAATAGAGTTGCTGCCCGTTGGCATGATAGCTGATTCCAAAGAACACCCCTGGTGAGCGGTGCAATTGCGATACCACTACCCTTTCGGCACCGTTTATCACAAAAGTACCTTTGGGGGTCATATACGGAATCATTCCAAGATAAACATCCTGGATAATTGTTTCAAAGTCTTCGTGTTCCGGATCGGTACAGTACAGTTTGAGCTTGGCCTTGAGGGGGATACTGTAGGTGAGTCCCCTTTCAATACATTCTTCAATCGAGTAGCGTGGGGGATCAATAAAGTAATCGAGGAACTCGAGAACAAAATTGTTCCTGGCATCGGTGATCGGGAAATTTTCTGCAAAAACCTTATACAAACCTTCTAAAGCCCTGTTTTCAGGGTTTGTTTCCAGTTGAAAGAAATCCTGAAACGACTTAAGCTGTATATCGAGGAAGTCTTCGTATTCGGCCTGGATTTTAGAAGTTGCAAAACTTATTCTGTCAATTTTTTTGGAAGCCAAGGTTGTAAAATTTAAAGTGTGAGGACTCTAATTAATTTAAACAATTAATCCCGACCATCATAATCGGGAAACAGCAGATTCTGTTCCTGTAAAACACAGGAACTGAATCTGCATGTTAAATTGCAAAATATGCTCATCTACTTATTTTACCTCAACCTCTGCGCCGGCTTCTTCGAGTTGTTTTTTCAGTGCTTCAGCTTCGTCCTTGGTAACGCCTTCCTTTATAGCTTTGGGAGCGGCATCAACAAGTTCTTTTGATTCTTTAAGTCCAAGGCTGGTAAGTTCTTTCACGAGCTTAACAACTGCAAGTTTTGCTTGTCCTGCTGATTTGAGGATAACATCGAACGAAGTCTGTTCTTCTGCTGCTGCGGCTTCGCCAGCTCCAGCGCCTGCACCGGCTACCATAACCGGAGCTGCTGCTGCGGGTTCGATTCCATACTCATCTTTCAGAATCTGAGCTAATTCATTAACTTCCTTAACAGTCAGGTTAACCAATTGTTCTGCAAAAGCTTTTAAGTCTGCCATTTTATTGATTTTTTAATTGTTTTACAAATGAAATTGATTTGTTTGTTTTTTTGTGGGCTTCATAATGAAGCGATTGAATTTTACCTTTCGGAAAGGGTTTTCAGAACCCCGCTCAATTTGTGTCCTCCCGACTGGAGTGCGGAAATCACATTGATTGCCGGTGACTTGAGAGCCAGGACGATATCGGCGATAAGTTCTTCTCTTGATTTGATGCTGACAAGGGTATCCAGGTTGTGATCACCTACGAATGCCATTTCCTCAACATAAGCGCCCTTAAGTATGGGTTTATCGCTTGTTTTGCGGAACTCCTTGATCAACTTTGCAGGTCCATTGTTTACTTCCGATAACATGATGGATGTAGAACCGTTCAGTACACCGTAAAGTTCCGAGAAGTCCTTGCCTGTGCGTTCCATTGCTTTACGCAGCAATGTGTTCTTAACAACGATCAACTTGACATCCCTTCTGAAACAGAGCCTTCTCAATTTACTGGTTACTTCAACATTGAGGTTGGAGATATCAGTAATATAGACATTATTGCTTTTGGATAGCTGCTCGGTCAGGGTGTCGATAAGTTGATTCTTTTCTTCTTTTCTCATGATTTTTTTTGTTTACGAGGAAAGTTCAACAGATTAACCTACTAAGTGATTGATTTTTGATCAACACGGATACCCGGGCCCATAGTACTTGACATGAACAGTGATTTCATATAGGTACCTTTAGCAGCAGCCGGTTTCAGTTTCACGATAGTTTGAAGCAGTTCTCTGGCATTTTCAAATAATTTCACCTCATCGAAAGAGGTTTTTCCAATTGCTGCATGAACGATTCCGAATTTATCAACTTTGAAATCAATCTTACCAGCCTTAGCTTCCTGAACGGCTTTTCCCACTTCCATAGTAACTGTACCGGTTTTGGGGTTAGGCATAAGTCCGCGCGGGCCTAAGATTTTTCCGAGTGCACCAACCTTGGGCATTACGCTTGGCATGGTGATGATAACATCCACATCGGTCCATCCCTCCTTGATTTTCTGGATATATTCGTCCAGCCCATAAAAATCAGCGCCTGCAGCTTTTGCTTCTTCCTCCTTATCGGAAGTACATAATACCAGAACCCTGACAACCTTACCGGTTCCATGGGGCAGCATAACTGATCCCCTTACCATCTGGTTGGCTTTACGCGGGTCAACTCCCAGTCGCACATCAATGTCAACTGAGCTGTCGAATTTGGTATTTGAAGTCTGCTTTACGATTTTTATGGCATCAGTAAGAGTATAGGTTGCGTTCTTATCGAACTTAGCCAGGGCCTCTTTCCTTTTTTTTGTCAATTTAGCCATTTTCGTGCCTTTGTTATGAATTGTTTAAACGTTCGTAACTCTAGTTTTTTTTTAGAATTACTTGATCAGTCATTAGCAAAAGGCGGGGTCCCTGTAACGGTGATTCCCATACTTCTTGCTGTTCCGGCAACCATCCGGATAGCAGAGTCGATCGTGAAGGCATTCAGGTCGGCCATTTTTATTTCTGCAATAGCTGTTACCTGATCCCATGTAACTGAGCCTATCTTTTTACGATTAGGTTCAGCCGAGCCGCTTTTCTGTTTGGTTGCTTCTAACAACTGCACTGCAACGGGCGGGGTTTTGATGATAAAATCAAAAGACTTGTCCTTATATACGGTAATGATAACCGGAAGGACTTTACCAGCCTGATCCTGCGTACGAGCATTAAACTGCTTGCAGAACTCCATAATATTCACACCTTTTGAACCCAATGCAGGCCCTACCGGTGGGGAAGGATTGGCTGCTCCACCTTTTATCTGCAGTTTGATTAAACCGCTTACTTCTTTTGCCATTTGTGTAAACTTAGTGAGTGATTTGACTACACTTTTTTGCCCGTTCCTTAATCTTTCTCTACTTGCATAAAGCCGAGTTCGAGCGGGGTTCTACGGCCAAAAATCTTGACCATAACTTTCAGCTTGCGCTTCTCTTCGTTTATCTCTTCGATAACACCGGTAAAGCTGTTGAAAGGCCCGTCGATTACGGTTACAGATTCGCCGACAACAAACGGAACACTGACTTCTTCGCCCTGTTCTGCAAGTTCATCGACTTTGCTCAATATGCGATTGACTTCCGCAGGCCGCAGGGGAACGGGTTCACCTTTTGCCCCAAGGAAGCCAATTACTCCGGGTACATTTTTTATAATGTGCGGAATTTCACCAGTTAAATAAGCTTCAATCAACACATAGCCCGGAAGATAGCTCCGTTCTTTGATGATTTTCTTGCCTTTTCGTACCTGATACACCTTTTCGGTGGGGATGAGTACCTGTGATATATAATCATGAAGCCCCAAGCGTTTAATTTCGCTTTCAAGGTATTGTTTTACCTTTTTCTCATTACCGTTCATGGCTCTGATTACATACCACTTTTTGACTTGCTCACCCATACAGAATGACGAAATTGATAAGATTAAATATCAAATAACTGATATTGAAAAGTAGAAGAAAGTGGTTAAACTATGCTAGAACAGAAGGTAGAACTGTTTCAGGATAGTTTGGAAAGACATATCCATCAAATAAACGACTAAAGCGATTATAAGGGAAGCGATGGATACAACTAATGCGCTATTCTGGAGTTCGCTCCAGGTGGGCCAGGAAGTTTTGTGAACCAACTCGTCGTAACTTTCGTTGATATATTCCTGTATTTTTGTCTTAGCCATTTAACCAATTTATTTATTTGCACGGGTGGAGAGACTCGAACTCCCAGCCAACGGTTTTGGAGACCGCTACTCTACCAATTGAGCTACACCCGTTCGAGTAAATACTCTTTAAGAGATTTATCCCCGCCACTTACGATATTTAATATGGCAAGGATAAAGGCATTCCGTTAATGAAATGCCTTTATCCCGGATTTTAGCTTATTATTCGATGATTTCAGTTACCTGACCTGCACCTACTGTACGGCCTCCTTCGCGGATAGCAAAGCGGAGGTTCTTGTTCATCGCGATAGGAGCAATCAGTTTAACAGTAACTGAAAGGTTATCACCAGGCATAACCATCTCAACGCCTTCGGGGAGGTGAACCTCACCGGTAACGTCGGTTGTTCTGAAGTAGAACTGAGGACGATACCTGTTGTGGAAAGGAGTGTGGCGTCCGCCTTCTTCTTTCTTCAGGATATAAACCTCAGCCTTGAACTCGGTATGAGGAGTGATTGAACCGGGTTTTGCAATAACCATTCCGCGACGGATTTCGTTCTTGTCAATACCACGGAGCAGCAGACCTGCGTTGTCACCGGCTTCACCTGTATCGAGGATCTTACGGAACATCTCAACTCCTGTTACTACTGATTTCAGTTTGTCAGCATCCAGACCGATGATTTCAACGGGGTCACCTGTGTGGATAACACCGGTTTCGATACGGCCGGTAGCAACAGTACCACGACCGGTAATTGAGAATACGTCTTCCACAGGCATGAGGAAAGGCTTGTCAACATCACGCGGAGGCAGGGGCACCCATGCATCAACAGCTTCCATCAGTTCCATAATTTTTTCAACCCATTTCGGCTCTTTATTCAGTCCGCCGAGAGCTGAACCCTGGATAACCGGGGTGTTGTCGCCATCGAAACCGTAGAATGTGAGCAGATCGCGGATTTCCATTTCAACGAGCTCGAGAAGTTCGGGGTCGTCAACAAGGTCAACCTTGTTCATGAAAACTACCAGACGGGGAACACCTACCTGACGGGCGAGCAGAATGTGCTCACGGGTCTGGGGCATGGGACCGTCGGTTGCAGCTACTACGAGAATAGCGCCGTCCATCTGGGCAGCACCGGTAACCATGTTCTTAACATAGTCGGCGTGACCGGGACAGTCAACGTGTGCATAATGACGATTCGCTGTCTGATATTCGATGTGCGAAGTATTAATGGTAATACCCCTTTCTTTTTCTTCCGGAGCATTGTCAATTGAGTCGAAAGAACGGAATTCCGATAACCCTGCCTCATGGAGAGTCTGGGTAATAGCAGCGGTTAAGGTGGTTTTGCCGTGGTCAACGTGACCAATGGTACCAACGTTAACGTGCGGTTTGGAACGATCAAATTTTTCTTTAGCCATATTAAATTAATTGTTGTTAATTGTAAATTAATGAAAACTTACTTTTGGTAAACTAAATCAGAGCCAATGACGAGATTTGAACTCGTGACCCCTTCCTTACCAAGGAAGTGCTCTACCACTGAGCTACGCTCGAACCCGCCACCTATAGCTTGGAAGGCTATCGCTCTACCAAATGAGCTACTTCCGCAATATGCACCCTGATCAAAACAGGATGCTTAAATTAATGTGGGGAGAGGAGGATTCGAACCTCCGAAGGCTTAGCCAACAGATTTACAGTCTGCCCCATTTGACCGC
>LUZO01000054.1 GCA_001603685.1 Bacteroidales bacterium Bact_23 | reverse complement strand
GTATCATCTTAATCCCTTAGTTGTTTGCCTGTTAAACTTAAAAATACGGTTTCGAGATTTACTTTCAGAAACTCAATATTTGTGATATCGGTTTCCGTTTCGTGACAACGGGCAATTATTTCGGGAAGCCCTTTTTTCAGATCGGAGGTATAGAAATGCACAACATTGTCAAAAAGCTTTGAATCACTCCAAGAGCTTCTGATTTTCAACGCATTCCTTTCATCTAAATTATTAAACGTAACGACAATCGTTTCTTTTGCATTGGTATTTTTCTTCAGTTCGTCTAATGTGCCTTCGGCGATGATTTTGCCGTTGTCTATAATACCGATCCGGTTGCATAGCCGCTCAGCCTCCTCCATATAGTGTGTTGTGTAAACTATGGTAATGCCTTGATTATGTAGTTTTTCCACTACTTCAAAGATGAGATTCCGGCTTTGCGGATCAATTCCCACCGTAGGTTCGTCCATAAAAAGCACTTTCGGACGGTGAAGCAGCGCTGCAGCAATGTTAATTCTACGTTTCATCCCACCGGAATAAATGCCTATCTTGTCATTTCTGCGTTCATACAAGCCAAGCAAATTCAACAGCTCATCCATCCTGACTTTCAAGTCTTTTTTGGGAACTCCATACATTTTCCCCCAAAACAAAAGGTTGTCAGATGCCGAAAGCTCATTGTAAAGCGCTATTTCCTGCGGAACTACGCCTATCTCCTTTTTACTTGCCGCCGCTTGAGTATAAATGTTTCTTCCATTGATAAATACATCTCCTGAATCGGGTTTTAAAATGGAACTCATGATAGAGATTGTTGTCGTCTTTCCGGCTCCATTCGGTCCCAACAAACCATAGCATTCGCCTTCCTTTATAGAAAATGAAACTCCTTTCAGGGCTTCATAACCATCGTAGGTCTTTGTTAATTCTTGTACATGAATCATAGAGATCTTATTAAAGAGACTTTTCGATAAATGTATGACGTGCAAACCATAGAAAAGTTACTTTCCTCAACTCCCAGATTGATAGTGATTACAGGGCTTTTCAAAGCTTTAATCAAACAAAAATCTCAAATATTATGCCTTGCCCTTGAAATTCAGTGTATGCCTTTTCCAATATTTCAGCCTTTCTACACCTATAAAACCCTGATAAACACTTGAATATTGTCGCTTCCCACCATCCCTGAGCTGCCAAAACCGAGTTCGGGAACCGGCGGAGTAAGCCCCTGAACCTGAGGCGAGGTCTGAACCGTTTCAAAGGTCATCCTAACCGGATTTCCGTTTTCGAGGCTGAAAATGCCCTCAATGGTGGCAAGTACCGGAGTTTGCTGTTCAAGCTGAATGATTCTGATGCCCTCCACTCCGCTGAATCGTTGCAGATAGCGACCGGTCAGCGTATTCACGATTCCTCCGGCGGTTTTTGAGCGGAAAACATAGCTGCTGTCGGCTTTGAAATTGAAAAAGACCGAATCGAAGCCAAATCCCCTGAACAGTACCGAGAGGTTTTCACCGGCGGAGAGCCAGTTGCCGGTCAGGCCAATATCCCGCAGTTTCAGGCTTATCCGTTCATCCGGTTTCATAGGTACCGATTTACCGTTAACCACCGAGGTTCCTGTAGCGGGTGCAATGGTAAGCACCTCCTCTCCGCTTGCAAGGCCTGAGGTAAAAAGCTCAATCACCGCCATTGATTCGCCGGCCTGATGAAAAAAGTGCAGGCTGTCGAGCGAAGCTCCATCGTTTGTGAACGCAAATATAAAGTCATCCTTTGTCAGCGGCTGATTCAGCACCCCGCCCTTAAATACCGGCTCCGAAAACCACAGTTCTGCACGGGTATTGTCGCCGGAGATAACGGCATTCAGGAAATAAGGCGTGTTGCCCTTTGGTTCCACATCTTCCGTCTTCTCCGTACAGGCGAAAAGAATAATCAGGGGAAGCATTAAAAGCGGGATTGAAAGTTTCATGGAGTGAGTTTTGAGGCAAAAATAAATGAAAGCGGATTATCAACTGAGAAAGCGGTGAAGTTTTACCTGCCCGGAAAAAGAAAATCTGCAGGCATCCAACTTGTTCCGCCTGAATTGCAGTTATTCTCCGATACGAAACCTGAGAGTTTTCAGAAATTACCCGCCAAAAACCCTTAACTTTGCACAAAGATTCCGTGGATTATGACAAAGCTGGCTGATCACATCAACATCATTCTGAATGAGTTACCTTCCAATGTAGTACTTGTTGCCGTAACCAAGACCAGGCCGGTTGAAGATATGCAACAGGCTTACGACTGCGGGTTGCGCGATTTTGGCGAAAACCGCGTTCAGGAGATGATTGACAAGCAACCCCAACTGCCCGCCGACATCCGCTGGCACCAGATCGGCCATCTGCAGACCAACAAGGTGAAGTACATTGCTCCTTTTGTTCATCTGATTCACAGCGTTGATTCTCTGAAACTGCTGACGGAAATCAACAAACAGGCGCTCCGTGCCGATAGAATAATCGACTGCCTGCTGCAGGTATTTATCGCCACCGAAGAGAGCAAATTCGGCCTGGATGAGCAGGAGGTCAGGGATATTCTGAGCAGCGATGAGTTTGCGGGGCTGAAAAACATCCGGATCAGGGGGCTGATGGGAATGGCCACTTTTACCGATAATATGGAGGTGGTAAGAAACGAATTTGCAACACTCAAAAAACTCTTCGGCCGGATACAAAACGAATTCTTCAGCGGCAGCAGCGATTTCAACATCCTTTCCATGGGAATGTCGGGCGATTATCACATTGCCATTGAGGAAGGAAGCACCATGGTAAGGATTGGCTCGGCCATTTTTGGAGAGAGGCATTAAAAATCATTGAAATACGATATGAAAAGAATAATCATCGGAAGGTATCTGATTTCCCTGTTAATTATCCTGATGCTGCAATTGCCTGCCATGTCGCAGGGGCGGTATTTCCATCTGAAAGGCGAAGCCGGGAGCGGCAATGCCGTTACGGCCGATCTGATCGTTTACGGCGAGCGGATTTCGGGCTATTTGAGCAATCCGTTCAGGGAAGGCAAGCCCTGTTTCCTCTCCGGCGAAATTGCCGGGGATGGCAGTATACAACTTTTTCACAATTCATCCGATGAGGCTGTGATTTCCGGGATTCTGGGTGATGACGGATCTTTCACGGGTAAATGGATTGACGACAGTAAAGAACATGCAGTGCAGTTAACGGAAATATATGACGATGGGGCTCAGCTTTTCAGCGTGGCTGCGACCGAATCGGTACAACCGCTGAATGAGGCAGGCGGCTCACCGGTGGCTGCCTTCGGAGCCACATTCCCCACGCTGAGCGGTGAAAACAACAAACAAGCATCTGCCATCCTGAATGATCTGGCCCTCAAAGAGCTTTTCAGGGAGAAAGTTTCGGGCGAACCCTCTGCCATGCTTAAAAACATGGAAACCGCCTTTTTCGGACATTACAGAAACAGCAATGCGGGGATCGACATTGAAAAGAATTACCTGAAGCTGAACTGGGAAAAGAGACGCCTGCTGAATGTTGCCTTCAATGAGCATGGCACGGTTTGCCTGGCAATGCACGACTACACATACACCGGCGGCAGTTCGGGCGGCCTTGAAATCTGCCGGACACTGACATTCGATGTGGGAAATGGCAAAAAGGTTCTCCTGAGTGATTTGCTTGCAGAAGGCTCGGAAAAGGCCCTTTCCGGAATGATCAGGAATGCCGTTTGCGACGCGTATGATATAGATCCTGAACAGCAGCTGACGGATTACGGATTTTTCAGCAACGAGCTGCCCCTGCCGCAAAATTACCTTTTGACCAATGCGGGATTAACCTTCACTTACAATGTTTATGAGGTTGCGGGACAGGAAACAGGCCCGGTAAGCATCTTTCTGCCTTTCAGCCAATTAAAATCCGTTCTTAACCCGGCAAATCCGGTGATTGAACGGTTAAAACTGAAATTCTGAGCAGGGATTGGCAGTACAAAACGGAGTTTTTTTAACATACTGAAATAAGCTTCAACCACAGCAATAACACAAAACAGCGAATGAAAAAGATAAACAAACTATCGGTAGCCGTAAACTCTCTGGCCTATTATCTCCTCTCCTACTTTTTTGTCTTCATCATTTTTCAGGCTTTTACTGTGCTGGCAGCCAAGCTGTTCAAATTCGAAATCAGGCTTGATTACTCAACCCTTACCTTTATTGTGGAGCGCTACGAGTGGGATTTCGATTCGGTGAAACTGATCTACAGCGCCGGCCCCGTTGCCGCCCTGCTGCTGGCTGTGGTCATGATTGCCGTTGCAATCCGTTTCAAGGAGTATGAAGGGAAGCTTAAGATGTTCTTTTTGTGGGGATTTGTTCACAGCATCAGTATGCTGCTTGGCTCTGCCTACGCCGGAACGCTTCTGGGCGATGGTTTCGGCCATGTGGTTATCTGGATGTTTGTTCCCGATACCGGAAAACTGCTGGTTACCCTGATTGCACTTTTCCTGCTTGCTATCGCCGGTTTTTCCATTACCCGCCTGTTTCTGCTCACCGGAAACAGCTATTTCAATCTCCTCAAAACCGACGATATCCCGCCGTTTCTTGTCTATCAGATGATTATTCCCTGTCTGGCCGGAACCGCACTTCTTGCACTTCTGATGCTGCCGCTCAACCTGTATGAAGTGCTCAGGCTTCTGACCCCGATTCTGGTAATCATGCCGGTTTGGATAAACAGCCGCGGCGCCAACGACCTCTATTTCGATGAAACTAAGAAAGAGGCAAAAATCAGCAAAATCCTGGTAATTACCGCAGTAGCTTTTATCCTGGTGTACCGGATTGGCCTGCAGTTTCCGCTGCAGTTCTAATTTTTGATCAACAGCTTCTGTGAATAAATGCCTTTCGGAGTTTTTACCGAAAGCAGATACAATCCATCGGCAGCTACAACACCCTGAATGTTAATTGTTTCGCCTTCCGTATTTGCAGAGTAGATGATCCGTCCCGAAAGGTCGGTTATCAACACCTCCTTAATCGTTCCTCCGATTGATTGGATGACGAATCCCTCTTTTCCGGCAGGATTGGGGAACAGGCGGATACCGCAGGGAGTTTCCGTTTTCGAAACGCCAACGGCATCATCGCAACTGAGAACGGCTTCCCATCCTGCGCCGGTTCCGGCGCTGTCAGAAACAAATACAAAGGTTACCGCACCGCTGCCGGCAGGAATCACAATATCACCTGGAATCTCACTTCCGCAGAGTTTAGCGATAAGGGGCGCACCGGCATCGGCGCCGTCATAAATAAAAAGCGCATCGGCCTCACATTCATCGCTTTCTTCCACATCAAAACTCAGAAAATGAATCCTGAATGACTTTGACGGATCTTCGATAAAAAAGGTAGTTGTCAGGTTTTCGTTGTTTTCGTAGTTGCCATCCGGACCGTTGCTGTCGTAAAACCCGGCATAGCAGGTGGTGCCGCCCGGATTGCCGATGTAATAACCCGGAGAAACGGTTATATACCCCTCTCGGGTCAACTGGTTGCCACCGATCTGATTCGCCACATACAGGGTAACGCTGTAGGTGCCCGGCACACTGTAGGTAACCACGGGATCCTTTTCGGCCGATGTCGGGGTATCGGCGCCTTCAAAGGTCCATAAACGGCTGGTGGGGTTTCCTCCCGAAATGTCCGAAAACTGAATGCTGCCTCCGGCGAAAACGGTGGTGGCCGATGCCGTAAAATCGGGAATTGCTGAGCCATCCCACAACTTTACATTCCTTATGGTAGTTGATTTATCCTTAATAACTACGTTTTTGATGGTTCTCGGAAGATATCCTTCAGCAATAAAGGTCAGGTTGTAGGTGCCCGCTTTCAGCAAACGGTGGTAATTCCCGACCGGGAGCGAGGAAAACACCATGGAGCTGTCCGCATCATGTCCGCTGATAAACACCTGTGCCTTAATCGGTTCGCCGGTGATGGTGTCGGTAATGATTCCCCTGACGCCATACTGAACCTGCTCAAGATAATTCAGTATTGAGCGGTAATTGTAATTCCAGAAGCTAATCAACTGACTGGCCGGCGGCAGCTTGGTTGCCGATATCTCCATGGTGGCTTCCCTGCACTGCTGGAAATAATTCATATAATCCTGCCTTCCGCCGGTAATTGAGTACCAGGCATATCCGTTGGTAATGCCGTTATTCAGGTCGTCGAAGTAGCCATAGGGGCTGTAAAACTGGGCGGTATCGGCATACTCCCGGCAAACCATCACCCACCAGTCGTTATCGGCGGTTTTTCTAACCCATGTATCCCACGGATAGTTTGCCACTTCGGCGCCTCCATGGAAGTTGGCCGACATTACAAAATGGCGGTTTTCGGCAAAATTCATAAAAGCCACCGTTTCCGGCTGCCACGGATTTCCGTCGGGATGGGGACCTGCTGCGGGGTCGGGATAGTTTCTGTTCAGGTCAACATTGTTGGCATTGTAGCGCCTTGCGCCGTTCACGGTATTGTTGCCCGCCCGGTATGTGCCATCGGGATTGGCCAGCGGATTTATCCACAGGTCGGTGTTGTTGACAATTGCCGTAACCCTCGGGTCCTGGTTGTAATTGGTCAGCAGGTAGTCAATCAGGTGAAGCATAAGGATATAGCCGGTGGTTTCATCGCCATGCATGGATGAAGTATAAAGGAACTCAGGTTCATCCTCCTCCACATCCACATTGTCCGATATCCGCACGGCCAGCAGTTTCCGGCCGCTTGGCAGGGTGCCGATGGTGTGCAGGCTGCATATATCGGGATAGGCTGCTGCAAATCCCGCCATTATGCTCTCATACGCATCATAGGTGGGATAATAATTCCAGTCCAGAACACTTCGCGGATCCGGTGACATCTCTACCTCAATCAGATCGCCGGGGTGGGTGAGCAATTCAAAAGCGGAAACTCCGGTTTCAATCAGTTTTTGAAACTCCCGTTTGCTGGCATAGGCAAACAGCGTATCTCCGCCGATCCGGTCGAGGCCGATAAATCCGGAATACTGCCCTGCATCCCGGGCGGCGCCGGGAAGTGCAAAATAGATTTCGCCGCTATCCTTGAAAAGAACTTCAGGATTGTAATCCCGGATATGCTTTTGTGCAAAAGTTGATAAAGAGGCAATCAGTAAAAGAGCGGTTGTTATTTTTTTCATCTTTCTGCAATCCCGGTTCTTTAATCAACATTCTATTCCACTTTCCTTCAGCTCGTTAACCAGTCCCTGAATCAGGTTCTGGGTAGCTTTATTCACCTTCACCACCGGTAGCCTCAGGTTGTTGGGAACTATTTTCATATAATCCAGGGCGGCTTTCACGCCTCCGGGACTGCCATCGGCAAAAAGCGCTTCGATCATCGGCAGCAGCGCATAATGCAGGCGGCGGGCTTCGTCGAGCTTTCCCTTCAGAGCCGCTTTCACCATAGAGGAGAACGCCTTCGGGTAAGCATTGGCAACCACCGAAATCACCCCGTGTGCGCCGGCGGCTATCAGCGGCATGGTAATACCGTCGTCGCCCGAAATTACCAGGAAATCCTTGGGTTTTTTACGGATAATTTCCATAATCTGGCTCATGTTGCCCGATGCTTCCTTTACCCCGATAATATTCTCAAACTCAGCGGCAAGCTCAAGGGTGGTTTCGGCTTTCATGTTTACGCTCGTTCGGCCTGGAACATTGTAAACGATTACCGGCAACGGACTGGCAGTAGCAATGTGCTTGTAATGCAGGTACAAACCGCGCTGCGATGGTTTGTTGTAATACGGAGCCACCGACAGAATGGCGTCTATGCCATCGATATCAAGCTTTTGCAGGTCATTTACAATTTCCTGGGTATTGTTTCCGCCAACCCCCAGAACAACCGGCACCCGCTTTGAAACCTGTTCCTTAACATACTCCACCAGCGCATTCTTTTCATCTTTCGATAAAGTAGCCGTTTCGCCGGTTGTACCCAGCACCACCAGATAATCAACGCCATTCGAAACGGTATGCTCAATCAGCTTTTCCAGGGATCCGAAATCGATGGTCCCTTGCTTGTGAAACGGGGTTACAAGGGCCACCCCGGTTCCGGTAAATTTCTTCTCCATAGTTTAAATTTTGTTAATATTTTAACGGAGCACAATATTATCCATTGAACCTGAACACACTGGTATAATGAATAATATTCTCTATCAGCTCCTCACTTTCCATTTCATGAGCCGATTCAATCATCAGGTCGTACGGCATCTCTTTGTCTTCAACCATTCGTCCGAGCTTAAATCCCGCTTTCGACAGCACGGCGATGTAGTGCAGCGGAAATTCCGATATGGTTGAAAGGTCGATCAGTATATCGAATGGATGATCGATGAACAGTTTGGCAAACAAGGCTTCCGGACGGTAGAACAGATCGAGGTTAACCGGAGTTATGATGTCGTAAGCCAGTTTCGGGATATAGTAAGGAGGCAGCTTTTTAGAGTGAAACAGTCCGATGATGTGAACCTTTTTTCCCTGCTCCTGCAGGCTTTTCGCAAATTTGCCCACCCTTTCGTACTCTTCTTCTGAAACCATATTGAACAGGATGCCTATTTCACGGGCTTCTGAAAGATTTACCGCCCGTTTCACACGATGCAATCTGGCAGCCTCTTTTTGTAAAGCCCGCTTACCAAAATATATCCTTATTTTATTTATCAGGTTCAATTCTAATAATTTAGGTTGTTAACCATTGTCAGCAGATTAAAAGCTCATGCCGTTTAAAGAGCCTATAAATATATAAAACAATCAGGCCGAACTGCTAAATAACATCTGATTTTTTATCATTTAACCGGTTCTTT
>LUZO01000053.1 GCA_001603685.1 Bacteroidales bacterium Bact_23 | reverse complement strand
AGTATCCCAAAAAGTGTGTAAAGGAATTCTTTTCTAAAACAAAAGTAGTCATTTTTTTTTGTTGTGAAAGGTTTGTATTTGGGTGAAAGTTGGGCGGAAGAATGAATGGCAGCGGAACGGAGGCGTAGCCGGAGTGGAGCTGCCATTCATTCTTCCCAGTGAAGTTTATTTTGTTCGTAATCAATTTTAGGGATCTTTCTCTGATAAGCCGAACGAGTCATAGCAACATAGCCCAACAGTAGTAGTGTTGCATCGGGACTAGGCAGGGCTCCTCTCATTCGCGTTGTTCGTTTGTAATCCCTGTTTAAACGTTCTATCCAGTTTGTGGAGTAAAGCATATTATGTGTTCTATAATCATAGCCCAAATATGTAAAATGAAGCCTATAGCGGTCGTTTTCTCCCATCCTTTTTATTGATGGGTAATACTTACCCCATTTTCCACAAAACGCTTTCCATCTTTCCCATCCCTTTTCCGGTGTATCATACCTGTCACCAGTTCTGAGCACATCCTTTAAATCTTCGGCAACCAACGCTTTGTCTTTGGGCTTTATATGCTTAATAACATTACGTTGAAGATGTATAGTACACAATTGTACTTCAGCTGATGGAAACTGCCTCCAAATCGCATCCTCAATGGCTGTTAGGCTATCGCAAATTACCAAGCCAATATCTGCCAGACCCCGGTCTTTCAATCCTGCCAAGATTGCTTCCCAGGCTGCGGAACTTTCTGTCGGGAAATTCACTATGGCCAGAACCTCTCGAGTGCGATCAGCCCTTACCCCAAGTATTGTATAATAGGCCTCTTTACTCACATTGTCTGTTCTGCGGGTGCTTATAAATGCAGCATCAATATAAATAATTGGATAATAAGCCTCTAAGGGTCTCTGCAACCATGTTTGTACGTCATTTCTGGCATAGTCAAACATTCGGCTTATTTGGCTGCTTGAGTATTCCTTACCGTATATTTCGCCAAAGATATTGCCAACCTGTTCTGTTGTGAGTCCTGCGCCATAAAGGTTAAAAGCAAGCTTGCGGCATTCTTCTTCCTGATCGCGCAAAAGTCCTAAAATCATCGGATAAAAGTGCCCTTTGCGACTTCGGGGAACCCGCAATTCAAGTATTCGGCCATGCCCAAATGTCCTTCGTGGACGATATCCGTTGCTCGAATCCGAAAACTCTAAATTGTGCTCTTCTCGTTCGGCCCTCATAAGTGCCTCTAGACTAATCTTTTGTAATTCTTGCAAGCCGCCTTCTTTTGATAAAATATCTTCAAGAATTTTCGTAACTTGCTCCTGTGTAAAGTGTAATTTTTCCATCTTTTAAATTTTTTGTTTTGCAACTTAAATTTAAAGAAAAATTCGCTTTACACACTTTTTGGGACAGTATCTTTTTTATGCTTTTAAATATAAGTAACTGTATATGAACCTGTCTCTTATACACATCTC
>LUZO01000052.1 GCA_001603685.1 Bacteroidales bacterium Bact_23 | reverse complement strand
TTCAAATAAATATCAAATATTGCCTTAGCATTCTACGGTTTTTATGATTTCAGATTCTCTTTATGATTATCAGCCTTTCGGCACAAATAATTTAAATAATTAATTCTCATCGCTTTTGGCGGTATGGAAAGAAAAATTCATACCTTTGCACCCCGGTTTTGCCGTCGCCTTTGGGGTTGATACCCTGAGGCGTTCCTGCACGGACGAACCGCACAATTCATTTAGTATTAACCCGGTATTGCAGGGTGCCACAAAGAAAACAAACAGAATGACAAACGACGAATTAAACGTCAGCGGGGAGTTGACCAATGCAGAAAACACACCCGAAGAAGTAAACGCAGAGGTTAATGAAACCCCGGCAGAAATCGTAGCAGAAGAGGCTCAGCCCGCTCCCGCTGAAAAGAAAGCAGAAGTAGCTGCAGTGGTTGAGGACGATGATGATGAGCCTACTGTAGAGAAGCTGAAAGCATCTCAGATTCAGCAGGTTTCGCTTGAAGATTTTGATTGGGATAGCATCGGTAAAAAGCATGAAAGCTATTCAACCGATGAGCGTACCAGACTGGAATCATTGTACGACAAAACCCTCAGTTCAATCGTTGAACATGAAGTCATCGACGGAACTGTAGTTTCGATAAGCAGTCGCGAGGTTGTGGTTAACATCGGTTTTAAATCCGATGGCGTAATTCCTCAGTCGGAACTCCGTTACAACCCCAACCTGAAAATTGGTGACAAGATTGAAGTTTATGTTGAGAGCCAGGAAGACCTCGGCGGTCAGTTGCTGCTTTCACACAAAAAGGCACGCATTCTCCGTTCATGGGAGCGCGTAAACCAGGCTTTCGAAAATGACGAAATCATCAACGGTTATGTGAAATGCCGCACCAAAGGCGGACTTATCGTGGATGTATTCGGCATCGAAGCATTCCTCCCCGGTTCACAGATCGATGTGAAGCCCATCCGCGACTACGATGTGTATGTTGATAAGGTGATGGAATTCAAGGTAGTGAAAATCAATCAGGAGTACAAGAATGTGGTTGTTTCTCACAAGGCTCTTATCGAGGATGAACTTGAGCAGCAGAAAGCCGAGATCATCAGCAAGCTGGAGAAAGGCCAGATTCTTGAAGGTACCGTTAAGAACATCACATCATACGGTGTATTCGTTGACCTTGGCGGTGTTGACGGCCTGGTTCACATTACCGACCTGTCATGGGGCCGCATCAACCATCCGGAAGAGATCGTTCAGTTCGACGAGAAAATTCAGGTGGTTATCCTCGACTTCGACGAAAACAAAAAGCGTATTGCCCTCGGTCTCAAGCAGCTCACACCCCATCCGTGGGATTCGCTGGATGAGAACATCAAAATTGGCGACAAGGTTAAAGGCCGCGTAGTGGTTATTGCCGATTACGGCGCATTCATCGAGATTGCTCCGGGTGTTGAAGGTCTGATCCATGTATCTGAAATGTCATGGTCGCAGCACCTGCGCACCGCTCAGGACTTCCTGAAGGTTGGCGATGAGGTAGAGGCCGTTATCCTGACCCTCGACCGCGAAGAACGCAAAATGTCGCTGGGTATCAAGCAACTGATTCCCGATCCGTGGACAAATATCAAGGAAAAATATCCCATCAACTCGAAACACGAAGCTACCGTTCGCAACTTTACCAACTTCGGTATTTTTGTTGAGCTTGAAGAGGGTGTTGACGGTCTGATTCATATCTCTGACCTCTCATGGTCGAAGAAAATCAAGCATCCGGCTGAATTTACCAAGATTGGTGAAAAGATCGAGGTGATTGTTCTTGATGTGGATGTTGAAAACCGCAGGCTGAGCCTCGGCCACAAACAGCTTGAGGAGAATCCCTGGGATGTATTTGAATCGGTATTCGCAGTTGGTTCGGTTCACAAGGGAACCATTACCAGCGCCGGCGATAAGGGCATGGTTGTAGCTCTGCCTTACGGTGTTGAGGGTTTTGCTCCCCAGCGTCATCTCCAGAAGGAAGACAATACCACGGCAAAGGTTGATGAAACCCTTGACTTCAAGGTTATTGAATTCTCGAAAGATAACAAGAAGATCATCCTTTCGCACTCACGCATATTCCAGGATGCCAGCGCTGCTGAGCGTGTAAAAGAATCGGCTGCCAAGGAAAGTGCCGAAGTATCGACCAAGCGCGCCGTTAAGAAGCTGAAAGACAACCTCGAGAAAACCACTCTCGGTGATCTGGAAGCTCTGGCAAACCTGAAGTCAGATATGGAAGAGTCGGAAAAGAAAGCCAAAGATAAAAAGGCTGACGAATAACAGTTTAGCGTGAATACGCATAAAAAAATCCCCGGAAGGGGATTTTTTTATGCTCTTAACAATCAATGACTCGTTAAAATTGTTGATTTTTACCGGTTACAGATAATGGACTAATCTTACTTATGAAAAAATTCCAGGTTACCATACTGGGGAGCAGTGCAGCGCTTCCGGCTCACAACCGCAATCTGTCGGCTCAGGTAGTGAATTACCGCGACCGCCTTTTTCTGGTCGATTGCGGAGAAGGTACCCAGATGCACCTGAAAAAGTATGGTATAAAGTCGGGGCGGATCAACCATATATTTATCAGCCATTTGCATGGCGACCATTTTTACGGGCTCATCGGCCTGATATCGTCATTCCATCTGCTGGGGCGCACCGAACCTCTGCACATCTACGGGCCTCCAAAACTCGATGAAATTATTAACCTTCAGCTTGAAGTATCCAATACCACACTGCTCTATCCGCTGTTTTTTCATCTTACCCGGACAGATTTACCGGAAGAGATATTCAACGACGGCAGAATCAGGGTAACCACCATTCCGCTGCTGCACCGGGTGCCGACAACAGGTTTTCTGTTTGAGGAACTTCCTCAGCCGAGGAAACTGCTTCGCGAGGCAGCCGACCGTTACGGCGTTCCGGTAACGGCATTTGAAGGCATTCGGATGGGCAACGATTTTATTGATGAGGACGGGCAGGTAATTCCTAACCGGGAACTGACAGCCGAATCCGATCCATGCCGTTCATACGCTTACTGCTCCGATACCGGCTATCACGAGCCGCTGGCCGGACTGGTAAAGGGCTGCACCCTGCTTTATCATGAAGCCACCTTTATGCAGGATAAAATCGAGGCTGCACGGGAACGCCAGCATGCCACCGCCGCCGATGCGGCAACCATTGCACGGATGGCAGGAGCCGGAAAGCTGTTGCTGGGACATTTCTCGGCAAGGTACGATAATCTGGAACCCTTACTTGCCGAAGCCAAGGCAATTTTTGAAAATACTGAACTGACGGAAGACGGAGCAACCTATGAGATAAAGGCAGGTGGTGAATAGTTGACCGTCAAAGCGGAATCCACAGAAAGCAGTTCAGAACCGGCTAAATCAATCGGGTAAAATTCTTGACGAAAACGATTGGTTTTTCCCGGAGACAGGGGCGTTTCCGGTTATATGATTATTGGTTCTGATTTGCGTAAAGGATCTCTGTGAACATTCTCAGCAGGGTTTTCTTGTCATAGGGTTTCGGCAGATAATGTGTACAACCTTTGGCAAGTAGTTTTTCCCTGTCGCCGTGCATGGTATATCCCGTAACGGCGATGATGGGCGTATTTCTGTTCAGCTCCGAAGCTTTTGCCTGATTCGCCACGGATAATCCGTCGGGGCCGGCGCCCAGGTTGATATCCATAAGGATGGCATCGTACCTTTTCCGCTTCATTTTCTCCAGAGCTACATATCCGTTTTCAGCCATTTCGGTGTTGCAGATTTCGCGCAGATAAAGCGCTGCCAGTCTGCGGTTTACATCGTTGTCCTCTACGATCAGCACATCGGGGATCGGGCCGCGGCTCAGCCGGTTTGTACGGATGACTTCGGCGGTATCGCTGTCGATAAGCCCTTCTTTAATATCGGGAAGCGCCAGAGGTAGTGCCACATAGAAATCCGATCCCTTTTCGGGTTCGCTCTCCACCCAGATGCGGGCATTCAGCAGATTGGCGATCTTACTGCAGAGCGCCAGCCCTATGCCACTGCCTTCAAATGTGCGTGAGAAGCCTTCGCTCACCTGCCTGAAATCCTCGAAAATGAGCTTATGATGTTCCTTTGCAATTCCGATTCCGGTATCGCTTACCCGGATAATCACTTCGCTGCTGGCTTTGTTCATCAGATATGCACTCATCGAAATGCCGCCATCAATGGTGAACTTCAGTGCATTGTCGAGCAAATGATGAATCATTTGTCCCAGCAGTTTGTCGTCGGCCAGCACATGAAGGGTGGGAGGCAGGGAGGTGCGCAGATAAAGGCCCTTGTCGCTGGCAATGGAGTGGGCAACCTTCAGCAGCGGATTGAAAAGCGTTCTAAGGTTTACCGTCTTCAGCGTCAGGGAGTGTTTGTCGGCTTCAATGGCAGAGAGGTCGATGATGGAGTTGAGGGTTGACATCAGCCGGCTTGCCGATTTATAGATGGTTGAAGCCATCGACTTCATCCGTGGATCGTCAAGCTCTTCGGCCAGGATTTCGGAGAAACCGAGAATTCCGGTCATAGGCGTACGGAGCTCATGGCTCATGTTGGCCATCAGCGACGACTTAAGTCTGCTCGAGTTTTCAGCCGCCATTTTGGCGTTCATCAGCGCCTCTTCGCTTCGGATATGCTGAATGGAGAGTGCAATCTGCTCCGAAACAAAAATCAGCATCTCCTTATCCTCTTCGCTGTAAATGATATCCGGCGAGTACGACTCCAGCGTCAGAACGCCGTGGATGTCGTCGTGTGTCTTCAGTGGAATGCCAATCCACGATTGAGGAATTCTTGCAGGCTGAGCAATAAGGTTCTCCTCAATCATCCGGATGATTCCCTTTTCGGAGATCAGCAGCGGTTCGCGGTTTTTCAGCACCTGGCCGATCAATCCCTCAAAAGCCGATTTTGCGTCGGGTTTGCTTTCACTGCTCGAATAATACGGAAAATGGAGTACATCTTCCTTGCCGTTGGTGAGGGCAACCAGCATGCAGGGTGCCGGCATGTGCGCCGTAATCATCTGATGGATGGCTTCGATCAGCGGGGTAAGGTTGTGCTGCGAATGAATAAGCTGAGAGATCTGAAACGCAGTATATTTAAGGTTTTCGGCTTTTTTATAGCTACTGATGTCCTGAATGCTGCCCGTCCATCGTTTTACTTTGCCGTCGATATCATATTCAAGGTGCGATTCGCAATGCAGATGCTTAATTTTTCCGGCCTTGTCAGTTATCCTGAAATCGGTGCGGTAGGAGGTAAGTTGCTGTTTGATAACCCCTTCTAGAAAAACGGTATGCTTTTTCAGGTCATCGGGGTGAATCATGTGGTGAATATTGATTGAATCGGGTGTAATGTTTTCTCCCGGATCTTCGAGGCCTAACAACTGGAAAAAGTTCCAGGCTTTGGCTACCGGTTTCTCACCATATATAATATCCCAGCTGCCGATTCCCGATACCTTCTGAACATGTTCAAGCTGTTCACGGCTTTGGCGAAGGGCAGCTTCTGTATCTTCAAAATGCGCTTCTGCCACTTTATGCGGTTTCCCGTTGCCGTTCAGCTGGGCAGCAACGGGCGTGAGGGATACAATGCGGTGAATCTGTCCGTCCAGATCAATCGTTCTCTTGGAAATGGTACAACTGATGATTTCGTTTGAACTGCTTGTGATGTTGCAGCGTCCGATCTCGGAATCGTGCAGGTGGCCATCGGGAACAATGGACCCGGGATCGATAAGGTGTGAAATGTTCCGGCCAATGACTTTATTCATTGAATGGCCAATCAGGTTGAGAAACAGGGAATTGGTTCTGAGAATGGTCCAGAACCTGTCCGTAAGCAACACAGGTGTAGGGTAGAAGTCAATCCAGTTGAACTGCTCATAGAGTCTCAGTTCCGCACTGTCAACTTCTTCGTGCTCAAACCAGTTAGCTGTCATTTAGTTGTGTCGTGAATCCCGATTCATGTAGTCAAACAGCTGTAAAAATATAGATATAAAATAATAAAACAAAAAAAAAGTTAAAAAAATGTGAAATTTTATTCGTCAAGTGATAAAATGTTTTACCCGGCATTGACA
>LUZO01000051.1 GCA_001603685.1 Bacteroidales bacterium Bact_23 | reverse complement strand
CTTACCGATGTACCTGTAGTGGAAAGCGGACTGAGCATCTATCCCAACCCGTCGAACAGCGTGGTTAATATTGAACTCACCAGCAACATCAGCCAGGTAGCTGTTTACAACTACCTCGGTCAGGTTGTTTACGAGAACAACATTACCGGCGCACAGACCCTGCAGCTGAATGTACGCAATTACGAGGCAGGAGCTTACCTTGTTAAGTTTGTAACAAGAGAAGGTGAGACCCTGACCAGAAAAATTGTTGTTACCCGCTAATCGTTAAATCGATATACCATGAAAAAGGGCTCCGCAAGGGGCCCTTTTTTATTGGGCTTATGTTAGCAAAAATCAGTAATGCCGATTGGAAAAATAATACAGACCAATGGTTGTTTCCATAAACACGCAATCCTGTGTGAAGCAGTTTCAGAAGGAAGGCTCCGGCCATTTTATATTCATTGCGGTTCAATTGCAGGTTTTAGGTAAATTTGCAGCAACTTTCAGAAATATGCTTTCAGTCAACAACCTTTCAGTCTATTTTCCGGGTAATAACCTTTTTGATAATGTTACCTTTCTGATCACCGAGCGTGACCGGATCGGGCTCGTTGGGAAAAATGGCGCCGGGAAGACCACGCTGTTAAGAATTATCAACGGAGAACAACAGCCTGAAAGCGGAACGGTTGCAAAAGCCAATGACCTGCTGGTTGGCTATCTTCCGCAGGAAAAGTACCTGTCGGGAACCGGAACCATCTTTGAGGAGGCGATGCTTGCGTTTGATGGCCTGCTGAAACTGAAATCGGAGAACGAAAAGATCGGAATAGCGCTGGCTGAAAGAACCGATTACGATTCCGAATCATACCTGCAGATGATCAACCGGCTTCTTGAGAATGAGGAACGGTTCAACCTGATGGGCGGGCACGAGATGGAAGGAAATACGGAAAAGGTGCTGCTTGGGCTGGGCTTTAAAAGCAGTGACTTTACGCGAAAGCTTGCTGAATTCAGCGGCGGCTGGCGTATGCGGGTGGAGCTTGCCAAATTGTTGCTGCGCCGGCCGGGCCTGCTTCTGCTCGACGAGCCTACAAACCACCTTGACATCGAATCCATTCAGTGGCTTGAGGAATACCTGAAGACATTCAGTGGTGCGGTGATGGTGGTATCGCACGACCGCGCCTTCCTCGATAATGTTACCAACCGCACAATAGAAATTTCACTTGGGAAGATTTACGATTTCAAAGCCTCCTACTCGGAATATGTCAGGCTGCGCGAAAGCATGCGTGAACAGCAGCAGGCGGCTTTCGACAATCAGCAGCGGCAGATGGCAGACATTGAGCGCTTTATCGAAAGGTTTCGTTATAAAGCCACCAAAGCCAGACAGGTGCAGTCGAAAATGAAGATGCTGGACAAGATGGAAAAGGTGGAAGTGGATGACCTTGACAGAAGCGCACTTCACTTTCGCTTTCCGCCGGCTCCGCCATCAGGTAAGGTGGTGGTTGAAGCACAGAACCTTGCCAAGCATTACGGTGACCACAAAGTGTTTAGCGAGGTTGATTTTGCAATAGAACGGAATGATTTTGTTGCATTTGTCGGGAAAAACGGGGAAGGGAAAACCACCCTTGCAAAAATAATTGCGGATGGGCTGGAGCATACCGGCGAATGCAAAATAGGCCATAATGTAAAGATCGGCTACTATGCCCAAAACCAGGCGGATTTGCTGAATCCGGAAAAGACCGTTTTCCAGACCATTGATGATGTGGCTGTGGGCGATATCAGGCCAAAAGTCAGGAATATCCTTGGAAGCTTTCTGTTTTCGGGCGAGGATATCGAGAAAAAGGTAAAAGTGCTGTCGGGAGGTGAGAAATCGAGGCTTGCGCTGGCGAAACTGCTGCTTTCGCCGATCAATCTACTGGTACTCGACGAGCCGACCAACCACCTGGATATGGTTTCAAAGGACATTCTGAAGAATGCCTTGCTGATGTTCGACGGCACCCTGATTATCGTTTCGCACGACCGCGATTTTTTGCAGGGGCTGACACGAAAGGTATTTGAGTTCCGCGACGGGAAAGTAAAGCAATACCTGGGCGATATCTACGATTTTCTTGAAACCCGGCGGATTGATACGCTTGACCAACTGGGCAATTCACGAAAAGAGGAGGCAGCCGGAGCCACTGCCGAAGTATCGCAGAATAAAATCAATTACGAGAAAAAGAAGCAGCAGGAGCGGGAGCTTCGGAAAATAAACAGCCGGATTGAGAAGGTTGAGCAGGAAATAGAAAGCATAGAATCGGAGATAGCCGGAATAGACCGGATGCTTGCTTCGCCCGAAGCCCATACCGCTTCACTTGCCGATGGAAGTGTTTACCGGCACTATGAATCGCTGAAAAGCAGCCTGGCCTCAGCCATGGAACAGTGGGAACTGCTCCATCTAGAGCTGGAGGATGCAAAAAACGCTGATAATTAGTATCTTAGTATTTGCGGTGTACCAGGTCGGCCAGAACCTTTAGTAGCTGCTCTTTGGCGCTGCCTTCAATTTCTATTGAATCCAGGTGGGTGAGCGCCTGTTGCAGATAGTACTGAATCAGGTTTTCCGTCTCTTCTTTTACCCCGGCTTTTTCAAACAATCTGAGCACAGCTGCGATTTTCTGTTCTGGATTGTTGCCGTTGGTGCTGAACCACCGCTTCAGCTCGGCTGCATCCTGTTCGTTGCTGTTTTCAAGCGCTTTCAGGTAAAGATAGGTCTTCTTGTTGGCAGTAATATCGCCTCCGGTTTTCTTCCCGAAAACGGCAACATCTCCAAATGCATCCAGCAGGTCATCCTGAAGCTGGAAAGCGATGCCGACATTCAAGCCGAACTGATAAACGGCATCGGCGTGTTTTTCGCCGGCATTGCCAATCAGCGCCCCGATTTTCAGGCTTGCCGCCATAAGTACGGCGGTTTTCAGGGTAATCATTTCGATATAGTCTTCGATGGGAACATGGCCGGCAATTTCGTAATCGGTGTCATATTGCTGGCCTTCGCACACCTGAATGGCGGTTTTCGAAAAGATATCCATCAGGCCGGGCAGCAGTTGCGGCTCCGATTCGGCCAGCTTTCCGTAAGCCACGGCAAACATGGTATCGCCCGAAAGGATGGCAGTATTTACATTCCACTTTTTATATACGGTTTCATAGCCCCGCCTCAGCGGCGCCTGATCGATGATGTCGTCGTGGAGCAGGGTGAAATTATGAAAAATCTCGATGGCAGTCGCTGCGGGGAGCGCTTTGTCGGGATCTCCGCCGAACATTTGGGCCGAGACCAGAGTCAGTACCGGCCTGATTCTTTTACCGCCCTGCCGAAGTGCGTAAGCAATGGGTTCGTATAGTCCGGACGGCTCCCGGTAGATGGGAAGTGATTCCAGTGAGCTGCTTATTTTCTTCTGTATCTGTTCCAGTGTTAACATTCTGAGTAAATATCTTCTTGGTTATTAAATACTTAAAAGGTAATCGCCATATCCGCTTTTAACCAGAGGTTTGGCTATTTCTTGCAACTGACTTCTGCTGATATATCCCATTCTGTAAGCTACTTCTTCGATGCATCCAATCTTAAGCCCCTGCCTTGATTCAATCACTTCCACAAACTGCGAGGCCTGAAGCAGCGAAGAAAAGGTGCCGGTATCGAGCCACGCGGTTCCGCGGCTCATCACCTTAACCTTCAGTTTTCCCTGCTCAAGGTAGTGCCGGTTTACATCGGTTATTTCATACTCGCCGCGCTTGCCGGGCTTCAGCGATGACGCTACTTCCACAACGCTGTTGTCATAGAAATAGAGGCCGGGCACGGCATAGTTCGATTTGGGATATTCGGGCTTCTCCTCAATGCTGATGGCTGTACCCGATTTGTCGAACTCAACTACGCCATATCTCCACGGATCGGCAACATGGTAGGCGAAAACGATGCCACCGTCAGGGTTTTTGCACTCGCTGAGCAGATTCTGCAGGCCTGAGCTGTAAAATATGTTATCGCCAAGTATCAGTGCGGCATTGTCTTTTCCGATAAAAGGCGCTCCGATGACAAACGCCTGTGCCAGCCCGTTGGGAACATGCTGAACGGCATAGCTGAACCGGCAGCCAAGTGCGGTTCCGTCGCCAAGCAGCCGCTCAAAATGGGGCAGATCGTGTGGGGTGGAAATAATCAGAATTTCATTGATACCCGCCATCATTAGTACCGAAAGCGGGTAATAGATCATCGGCTTGTCGTAAACCGGCATCAACTGTTTGCTTATTGCCAGCGTGAGTGGATGAAGACGCGTTCCGGACCCGCCGGCCAAAATGATACCTTTCATGAAAGCTGCTGATTGTTATTTGTTGCGGAATCTACAATATTCTGATTATCAGATGGAGCAATGGAATTTCCGTTCTCGTCAATTATTTCATTCTCATCAAAGAATTCGATTAGCGGCTCTTCGAACTTGCGGGTAGTCAGCCACTTATCGAGCGAAAGCAGCAGCGAGGGCAGAAGCAGCAGATTCGAGAAGAGTGCAATCAGCAGGGTGAACGAAACCAGAAATCCCATTGACTGAGTCCCGCCGAAGGTTGAGATGGTAAAGACTGCAAACCCCAGGAAAAGAACTATGGATGAATACATCATACTGAATCCGGTTTCGCGCAGAGCCGAAAATACCGAAACCCGGATGTTCCAGTTGGTATTTTTGAGCGCCAGGCGGTACCTTGAGAGGTAATGGATGGCGTTGTCAACCGAAATACCCAGGGCAATGCTGAAAATGAGAATGGTAGAGGGTTTGATGGAGATTGCCAGGAATCCCATCAGCGCCGCCGTCATCAGTTGGGGCAGCAGGTTGGGTATCATCGATACGGTTACCATCTTGAATGATGAAAAGAGCAGCCCCAGCAAAATGCCAATGACAATGGCCGCCAGAATAAGGCTGGTCATTAGGTTGTCAACCAGATAATCGGTGCCTTTCAGAAATACGATGCTGGTTCCGGTGAGCTCCACACTATATTTATCCGGGCTGAAGATGGAGTCAATGGCCGGCTGAAGTTCGTCCTTAATCCGCTGAATGTCGCGGGTTCCGATGTTTGCCATCTGCACGCTGATGCGGGTTTTGCTCATGGCAGTGTCAACAAACGAGTTGGCAAGGGTGCGCTTGTCGCCCTTCATCGAAGGCAGATACTGGAGTATGAAGTTGCGCTCCTGGCTGTTCGGCAGACTGTACATCTCCGGATTCCCGTTGTAAAATGCCTGTTTCGAGAATTTGACCAGCTCGGCGATGGAGATGGGCCGGGTAAATTCGGGATATTTGGCAAGGGTGTCCTGCAATTCGCTGATTTTCTGAATGGTAGCCATCTGGGTAACACCCCTGGGCTTGCGGGTGTCGATGCTGATTTCGAACGGCAGTATTCCCTTGAACTCCTTTTCGAAGAATAAAAGATCGAGGTACATGGGATGTTTGTGCGGGATGTCATCCACTACATTCCCCGTGGTTTTCAGTTTTGAGATGCCGAAAATTGCCAAGACTACGGCAAGTCCGAAAGTGGCATATATCTTTGGCCTGTGATTCTCAACAGTATTGACGATCTTTTCAATCAGGGCGGTGGTGTATTTGTTGTCGAGGTGCTTGATGTGCCGCATCTGCGGGGGATCAAGATAGCTGTAGAGGATGGGGATAAGGAAAATGGAGAGTAGGAAAACCACCATAATGTTGATGGAAGCCACGATTCCAAACTCAATCAGCAGTTTGTTGCCGGTAATGATGAACGATGCAAAACCGGTGGCAGTGGTCAGGTTGGTGAGAAAGGTGGCGTTTCCGGTTCTTATGACTACGCGGGCCAGCGCCTTAACCTTGTTGCCGTGCTCCCTGAACTCGTGATGATATTTATTGAGCAGGAAGATGCAGTTTTCCACCCCGATGATGATCAGCAAGGGCGGAATTATCCCCGTGAGTATGGTGATTTCATAGCCCAACAGGCCGATGATGCCCATAGCCCATATTACACTGATAATCACAATGATGATGGGAAACAGTACCGCCTTGAATGATCTGAAAAAGAAAAACAGCACCAATGATGCTACCAGTAGCGCCAGCAAAGTAAACATCAGCAGCTCCTTCTGCACCATTTTCATGGTTTTGGTGCGGATGTAGGGCATTCCCGAAAAATGCACCTTTATATCGTGTTTGCCGCTGAAAACGGCTACCTCATTTTCGATGTCGCTGACAAGGCCAATGCGACTTTTGTTGTTAACCCGGTCCTTGTCGAGGGTGAGCATCATCAGAGTCGAATTGTTCTCCTTGTTGATGATCAGCCCTTCGTAGAACGGCAGGCTGAAAATCAGGGATTTGATGCTGTCCATCTCTGCCTGGGTTTCAGGCCTGTGATCGAAAACCGGTTTGAAATCGAACTTCCTGATACTGTCGTTCTTAACCAAAGTATATAGTTTCCCGATCGAAAGCACCTCCTGAACACCATCCACCTTTCTGAGGCGTTCAGTAAGATCGAGCCAGTCGTTGAACACATCGAGGGTAAACAGTTTGTCATCTCTGATTCCGATAAAAACGACCGAACCGTCCTGGCCAAATGTCTGCTTAAACTTGTTGTAAGCCACAATGGTGGTGTCGGAATCGGGCAACATCTGAGCCATTTCGTACGACAGGTGTACATCAAGGGCTTTATATCCCATGAATAAAGTAATCAGAATAATAGCAATCAGATTGCCCAGACGGTTACGAAGAATGAACCGGACAAGAAAATTCCACATTTGGCTCAGAAATCAACAAACAATACGATATATCTGAAAATCAGCACAATAGTAAATATACAAAAAGCCTGAATTTCAGCGCAAAAATACAATATTCGTTAGAATAGCCTCAGTTTTTTAGCCAAAATCGCTAATTTTCAGGATTATCTTACATATTTGCGGTTTGCTGCATCGGTTTTCATAGGAATAGTAATTTTGCAAAATATTATTTGTGCCATGAAAGACCGCGTTTTATTTATCGATACCACCCATCCGCTGCTTGAAAGAGAACTGGAGCGTATGGGTTTCAACTGCAGCCACTACTATGGAAAGAACCGGCAGGAGGTGCTGGATCTGCTGCCCGATTTTGAGGGCGTGGTTATCCGGAGCAAAATAAAGCTGGATGCCGAAGCCCTTTCTCATGCCGGAAATCTCAGATTCATCGCAAGGGTGGGAGCCGGGATGGAAAACATTGACACCGATACCGCTGAGTCCAAAGGGATTATCTGCCTGAATGCTCCGGAAGGGAACAGGGATGCGGTGGGCGAACATGCCGTGGGAATGCTGCTTGTGCTTCTGAACCATCTGTGCCGCGCCGATGCCGAAGTGCGTAAGGGAGTCTGGATTCGGGAAGGCAACCGCGGGACCGAAATTATGGGGAAAACCTTGGCGATAATCGGATACGGCAATATGGGAAGCGCTTTCGCCGAAAAATTAAGCGGCTTCGGAGCAAAGGTGATTGCCTACGATAAGTACAAGTCGGGTTATGGCAGCAGCATTGTTAGGGAAACCGGTATGAACGAGGTATTTGAAACCGCCGATATCCTCAGCCTGCATGTGCCGCTGACCGAAGAAACCAGGGGACTGGTCAATCGCGAATACCTGGCTAAATTCCGCAAACCCCTGATTCTGATCAATACTGCGCGCGGACAATGCGTAAACACTTCCGACCTGATGGATGCCATTGAGGCCGGAACGGTTAGCGGTGCAGCGCTGGATGTGCTTGAATATGAGAAATTATCGTTCGAGAATCTCGATTCCGAAGCCCTGCCCGACGCATTCCGGAGGCTGATTTCAAGTGATAAGGTAATCCTTTCGCCCCACATTGCCGGCTGGACCCACGAATCGAATGAAAAGATGGCCAGGGTGCTGGTGGAAAAGATAGGCAAAATAACCGGAAAGCAGTAAAAATGCCCGGTTCAAACCGGCAGGCTTCTGCGGAAGCCCCCGTGTAACGGATGCTTTGAAGTAAAAAGCTGCAGGAAGAACATCGGGCTTAATGAAGTTCGGAAGCAATGAAAACAGCGGATCGGGGAGGTTCGCTTTTTCGCGGCTTCATAGCTGGCTTATACTCATTCAATCATCGCGATTCCCAGTATCTTTTCATTATTCAAACGGTGTGCTTAATTGCTTTTCCGCTTGGTAAAAAACGCTATCTTTGCAAAAATTTTTATGTATGTATCAGGAACTCAGCGAACAGGAAATTATCCGCAGAGAATCACTTAAGGAACTTCGTGAACTTGGCATAAATCCCTATCCGGCCGAAGCTTTTCATGTAAACATCACCACCGCCGAAATTCTGGAAAATTTCCCGAAGGACAACACACTGTATCAGGAAATTAGCATTGCAGGCCGCATTATGACCCGCCGCATTATGGGTGCCGCTTCCTTTGTCGATCTTCAGGACTCAACCGGCAGAATTCAGCTCTACATAAAGCGCGATGAAATTTGCGAAGGCGAGGATAAAACCCTCTATAATACCGTTTTCAAACGACTGCTCGATATCGGCGACATCATCGGGGTTACCGGTTTTGTATTCATAACCCAGATGGGCGAGATTTCCATCCATGTGAAATCGCTGAAACTGCTGAGCAAATCGCTGAGGGTGCTTCCGGTGGTTAAGGAGAAGGAAGATCAGGTGTTTGATGCCTTCACCGATCCGGAAACCCGTTACCGTCAGCGTTATGTCGATCTGATCGTAAATCCTGAGGTTCGTGAGGTGTTTGTAAAGCGCAGCCGCATCATCAATACCATGCGCGACTTCTTCAATGCGCGTGGCTATCTTGAGGTTGAAACGCCCATCCTTCAGCCAATTCCCGGCGGCGCTGCTGCACGCCCGTTCATCACCCATCATAACGCACTCGACATTCCGCTCTATCTGCGCATTGCCAACGAGTTATATCTGAAAAAGCTGATTGTCGGCGGTTACGACGGCGTTTATGAGTTCGCCAAGGACTTCCGCAACGAAGGGATGGACAGAACCCACAATCCGGAATTTACCGTAATGGAGATTTATGTAGCCTACAAGGACTATTTCTGGATGATGAATTTTGTGGAAGAACTGCTGGAAAAGGTGGCCCTGAATCTGCACGGCCAAACCAACCTGCAG
Organism: Bacteroidales bacterium Bact_23; assembly: GCA_001603685.1. Lineage (GTDB taxonomy): Bacteria > Bacteroidota > Bacteroidia > Bacteroidales > Lentimicrobiaceae > Lentimicrobium. The sequence continues at coordinate 27,711 of LUZO01000051.1, read as the reverse complement.
GTAGGCGACCGAGGGATTGACTTCAAGCGACCCTTCCGCCGCCTTACCATGACCGACGCCATCCGCGAGTATGCCGGCGTTGATATCACCGGAAAATCGGAGGCCGAGCTGCGTGCAGTATGCGACAGCATTGGCATTGAGCATGATCCATCGATGGGAACCGGCAAGCTGATTGATGCCATCTTTGGCGAAAAGTGTGAGCATCACCTGGTTCAGCCCACCTTTATCATGGATTACCCGCGCGAAATGTCGCCCCTCTGCAAGCGGCACCGCAGCAATCCGGAGCTGACCGAGCGTTTCGAGTTATTTATTAACGGAAAGGAAATCTGCAACGCCTACTCCGAGCTGAACGACCCCATCGACCAACTTGAGCGTTTCCAGGAGCAGATGAAACTCTCGCAAAAAGGCGACGACGAGGCGATGTTTATTGACATGGACTTTGTGAGGGCCCTGGAATATGGCATGCCAACCTGCTCGGGTCTGGGTATTGGCATCGACCGCCTCACCATGCTGATGACCAACCAGCCCTCAATTCAGGATGTGCTCTTCTTCCCGCAGATGCGCCCCGAGAAAAAGGCTCCTTCGGGCGATACGGATCAGGCATTTGTTGACGCCGGCGTTCCCGAAGCCTGGGTGCCCGTACTTCGAAAATATGGCCTGAAAACGATAGCAGAACTGAAAGCTGCCAACCCGAACAAGCTGCTGAACGACCTCGGCGGGCTGAGAAAAAAGATGAAACTAGACATCCCCGCATTGAAACTCGAAGAGATTCAGGCCTGGATGGGATAAATATTTCCGTTTTGTGTAAAACTGCCGGATAGCTGTCAGAAATATGGCGGCGTGCATTTAAAAACATACAGAATGAATTCATTGGAACAATTAAAACAGATTACCCGGGTAGTTGCCGATACCGGTGATTTTGCGTCGATTGTATCATTCCGCCCGGTGGATGCCACCACCAACCCTTCGCTGATTTATGCAGCGGCAAAACAGGAAAAATACCGCCATCTGGCCGTTAAGGCTGCGGAAGAGGTAAAATCGCTTACCGCCGATCCGGAACTTCAACTATCGCTTTGCCTCGACAGGTTGGCCGTAAATTTCGGGCTGGAAATTCTGAAGATAGTTCCGGGAAGGGTAAGTACTGAAGTGGATGCCCGCCTGTCGTTCGATACGGAAGGTACCATCGAAAAAGCCCGCACCCTGATCGGACTTTACGAAAAGGCCGGAATCAGCCGCGAGCGGATTCTGATTAAGGTGGCAGCAACCTGGGAGGGAATTCGTGCTGCAGAGGTGCTGGAAAAAGAGGGAATTCATTGCAACCTTACCCTGCTCTTCTCGAAAATTCAGGCAATTGCCTGTGCCGAAGCGGGCGTTAAACTGATTTCGCCGTTCGTTGGTAGAATCCTCGACTGGTATAAAAAGGAGAAAGGGTTTGCCTCAGCCGATCCGTTTGAAGATCCGGGCGTTGTTTCGGTGACAGAAATTTTCAACTATTACAAGAAATTCGGTTATGCCACCGAGGTAATGGGCGCAAGCTTCAGAAATAAGGGTGAAATTGTCGCCCTTGCCGGCTGCGACCTGCTTACGGTTTCGCCCGCGCTGCTCGGCGAACTGGAAGCCTCGCAGGAGCCGGTGGTTCGGCAACTGGATGCCGGAAAAGCCAAAGCAATGCCCATCGAAAAAATCCACGCCGATGAAAAAACATTCCGCTGGCTGATGAACGAAGATGCCATGGCCACCGATAAGCTGGCTGAAGGCATTCGCAGATTTACTGAAGACCTGATAAAACTTGAGGAATTCATCAAGGCAGGATTTCTGTCGTAACCCAACCGCCGGCAAGCGGATTTAACTTAATTTTCATCTTAAAATACTGATTTACTGCCACTTCTTTTGTTGTTACTTTTTATTCTCTTTACTTTATGAGTCTTGTAGTTGTAGGAACTGTTGCCTTTGATGCCATTGAAACTCCCTTTGGCAAAACAGATAAAATTCTTGGCGGTGCCGCCACATTTATTGGCCTGGCAGCATCAAAACTGAATGTAAAAACCAAAATCGTTTCGGTTATCGGCGGCGATTTCCCGCAGGAACATCTTGATCTGCTGAATGATAACGGAATTGAAACCTCCGGAATCAAGATTATCCCCGACGGAAAGACCTTTTTCTGGGCGGGAAGGTATCATAACGACATGAACACCCGGGATACCCTGGTTACCGAACTCAATGTACTGGCCGATTTCGATCCGGTATTACCCGAATCGTATAAGGATTGCAGCTATCTGATGCTTGGCAATCTCACACCTCAGATACAGAAAAGGGTAATCCAGCAGTGTGCCGTCCGCCCGAAACTGATCGTGATGGACACCATGAATTTCTGGATGAATACCGCCTGGGATGATCTCATGGAAGTAATCTCCATGGTTGATGTTCTCACCATCAACGACGAAGAGGCTCGTCAGCTTTCAGGAGAGTACTCGCTGGCAAGGGCCGCTAAAAAAATCATTGCAATGGGTCCTAAGTTCCTGGTAATCAAGAAGGGCGAACACGGTGCCTTACTGTTTAACAAGGACAATGTCTTTTTCGCACCGGCTTTGCCGCTTGAGGAGGTTTTCGACCCCACCGGAGCAGGCGATACCTTTGCCGGAGGCTTTATCGGATATCTGGCCAAAACCGACGATATCTCGTTCAGCAATATGAAGCGTGCCATCATCTACGGTTCGGCAATGGCCTCATTCACCGTAGAACAATTTGGTACCGAAAGGTTGCAAACAGTTGATAACGCTGACCTGAACAACCGCCTCAGACTGTTTACCGATATGGTACGGTTTGATATTACGCTGGGCTGAAATCTGCAGTGAAGTATCCCTTCGGATAGCCGCCCGGCGGCTTATCCCTTGCCTGTTGTTGCTTGTTTCGGAAAAGACAACCGACCTGTTTTGATTTTCAAATGGTTTTAACTGCGAATTTTAAAACAAGGTTTTGTTATTATGCAGTTTTTTTTAACTTTGCAGCCCTTTTGAAATCGGTTTAATCATCATAACTTGCTAAAACATGAAGGTTTACAAAACAAACGAATTAAGGAATATTGTACTCATAGGGGGTGCCAAATCCGGAAAAACAACTTTATCAGAGTCCATGTTATTTGAATGCGGTCTGATTAACAGACGCGGTGCAATCGAAGACAGAAATACCGTATCGGATTATCGCGAAATCGAGCTTGAGCGCGAAAATTCGGTATCCTCAACCGTTCTTTACGGTGAATATAAAGGACATAAAATCAACATCATTGATGCTCCCGGCTTCGATGATTTTATTGGTGAAGTTGTTGCCGCTCTGAATGTTGCCGATACAGCCGTTATGGTTGTTAACGGACAGAACGGAGTAGAAGTAGGTACCGAAATTAACTGGAGGCAGGCAAAAGCACTCAATTCACCGGTTGTTTTCCTTGTAAACCATCTTGAGCATGAGAAATCAAGCTTTGAGGAGACCCTCCGCCAGCTTAACACCCAGTTCGGAAGCAATGTAGTTCCCATTCAGTATCCTCTGAATGAAGGTCATGGTTTTAATGCCATCATCGATGTTCTTCAGCAGAAAATGCTGAAATACCCTGAAGGAGGCGGAAAGGCTGAGGTACTCGATATCCCGGCTGACCATAAAGATAAGGCCGAAGAGATGCTGAATACCCTCATCGAGGCTGCTGCTGAAAGTGACGAAACTTTGATGGAGTCATTCTTCGAAAACGGTACCCTCACAGCCGATGAACTTAAGAAAGGACTGAAACTTGGCATCATCAGCCGCGGTTTATTCCCGGTACTTTGTGTTGCCGCCAAGCCCAACTATGGCGTAGATGCATTCCTCGATTTTGTAGTTAACTATACTGCAGCTCCTGATGAAATGCCGGGCCGCAAAACCACCGAAGACAAACTTCTGACCTGCAATTCTTCAGATCCTACCTCTGCATTGATCTTTAAAACTTCTGTTGAAGAACACCTTGGCGAGATTTCATTCTTCAAGGTTTATGCTGGTGAAGTAACTGAAGCCATGGATCTTGTAAACGGCGTAAACAACTCGAAAGAGCGTATTTCACAGATGTTTGCAGTAGCAGGCAAGAAGCGTGAGAAACTCGAAAAAGTTTCTGCCGGTGATATCGCAGCAGCCATTAAACTGAAAAATGTTCGCACCAACCATACCCTGAACAGCCCCAGAAATTCCGGCGATATTATCGAGTCGATAAAATTTCCGGCACCGAAGATTACTATGGCAGTAAAGGCTAAAAGCACTGCCGATGATGAAAAACTGGGCGCTGCACTGGTTGAGTTGCAGAAAGTGGACCCCACCATCACCATTGAATACTCGAAAGAACTGAAGCAGATCATTATGCGTGGTCAGGGTGAGCTTCATCTGAACATTGCAAAATGGCACATCGAGAATATCGAAAAGATTATGATCGAGTACTATGCACCGAAGATTCCCTATCGCGAAACCATTACCAAATCGGCAAAATCCATGTATCGTCATAAAAAACAGTCGGGTGGTGCAGGTCAGTTTGGCGAAGTTCACATGCTGATTCAGCCGTACACCGAAGGAATGACTCCGCAGACCGAATTCCCCATCCGCGGTACTGAAACCCACGATCTGGCATGGGGTGGTAAGCTGGTGTTCAACAACTGTATCGTTGGAGGTTCCATCGATGCAAGGTTTATGCCCGCCATTCTGAAGGGAATCATGGAAAAGATCGAAGAAGGTCCGCTTACCGGTTCATACGCACGCGATATCGTGGTAAATATTTACGACGGTAAAATGCACCCGGTTGACTCAAACGAGTTAGCATTTAAGCTTGCCGGAAGAAATGCATTTAAGGAAGCATTTAAGAACGCAGGCCCCAAAATCCTCGAACCGATTTACGATGTGGAAGTAATGGTTCCGGGTGATCGTATGGGAGATATCATGACCGACCTTCAGGGACGCAGAGCCATCATCATGGGTATGGACAGCGAAGGTAACTACCAGATTGTTAAGGCAAAAGTTCCTCTGGCAGAAATGAACCGCTATTCAACTACCCTAAGCTCGATTACCAGCGGCAGCGGTACCTACTCACTGAAATTTGCCGAGTATGCAATGGTTCCTGGCGATGTTCAGACTGCACTGCTCAAAGCATACGAAGAACAGGAAAAAGACGACGAATAAAAATCTGTTCTGTTTATTATATAAAAAGCCCGGGTCAAACCGGGTTTTTTTGTGCCGGTGAAGAACCCTTCATTTGCTTTCACAATGGAAGGTTCAGGAATATCCGGAGGAGACTTTTTCAGGGTATGATTTGTTGCCGGCACTTCCCGGCCGGGTAGCCGGAGAGTAAATGAATTTTCAGAAGAGAGCTTTGGATCAGCTTTTTTTATCGTATCCGGGATGGTAGATAAAAATCAGGGAGCCTTCCTTAACGGTGCTGATGAACTCCTCTGTAATTTCGTTGGGGATGGCAGGGCAACCGTGGCTGCGGCCCAGTCTGCCGTTTTCGCGGATAAAGGAGTCGCTTACATAATCAGCGCCGTGAATAACAATGGCACGCTCCCAGGCGTTGTCGTTGATGTTCTTTTCGAGTCCCCGCAGCCTGAGCGATTGCCCGTGCTTTCCGGTATAAATCTGATCGGTCAGATAAAAACCAAGGCTGCTCTGATACGATTGGGGAGTGTTTGAGAATTTCTGAGCCAGATTGTCGCCGGTGTTCTTGCCGTGAGCCACCAAAGTGTTGAAAATTACCTCACCCGTCCTGATGTTAACCGTCCATAGACGGCGGGCAGTGCTGGGCAATGAAAAATCGATGATCGTTACAATCTCCTTGTGCAGCAGGGGCAGAAACTGTGGCAGGTGGTTCCGGAAACTTTCAATCAGTTTCGGGTTCACTTCCTTTTCAATTCCCGAAAGGTTTACAGCCTCTGCTGTTTCTTCATTTCGCGGCGGCTCGCCGGCTACCGAATAATAAAGGGGTTGATGGATATATAGCACCAGCATTGCTGTAATCAGCGCAATCCGCAAAAACCTTCCCTGCATTCCTCTCCTCAGATGTGGTATGTAATTCATTTTCGAGGCACAAAAATCTGATTTTCTTTGTTCCGTTTTATTTTTTCTTTCGCTGCAAATGAACGCCTGTTCAATACATGATATTGTTGAGCCATTCTATTTTACTGTCCGCTCCCTCAGCGCTTTCACCATTTCATCGTCGCGATTGTAGATGTCAACCCGGTGGTGGATGGTTCCGTTTCTGTTTCCCCAAGCGGTGAGATAGGTGATGTAAACTCCTGCAGGAGAGTTGAGTACAACAGTTCTTTCAGCCCGCGAATTCATTGCCTGTTTTATGCGTTCCATATCCCAACCCGGCATATCGGCCAGCAGCAGGGCGGCAAGTTCGTCGGGTTTTTCAATTCGGATGCACCCTGAGCTGAAGGTCCGCTCGTCGCGTGAAAACAGGCTGTGCGAAGGGGTGTCGTGCAGATAGACATTGTATTTATTGGGAAACATAAACTTCACTTTTCCGAGCGAATTCTGCGGGCCGGGCGCCTGACGGATGGTGTATTTCATTCCGCTTTTACTCCAGTTTACTGTGGATGGATCAACAAGGTTGCCTTTCGAATCGTATATCTTCATATTCTTTTTCGTAAGGTATCCGATGTCTTTGGTCAGCTCCGGAATGATGTCCTTTCGCTGAATGGTTGGCGGCACAGTCCACGACGGGCTGAAAACCAGATAGGTAATGCGGGCGTTAAAGATCGGGGTGGCGCGGTATTCCTTGCCGGCTATGATTCGCATACTCAGCAGGGTGTCGTTCCCGCGGTATGCCTCAAGGGTAAATCCGGCAATGTTTACCCAGATATTGATGGCTTCAAGTGAGTCGGGCAGCCAGCGCAGTCGCTCCATATTCACATAAAGCTGGTTGATACGCTGCTCCAGTGGCATGTTCAGCGCTTTCAGCGCATTTTTGCCGATTGCCCCATCGGTGTTGAAACCAAACTGCTCCTGCAGTTTCTTTACCGATACCTCAAGTTTTTCATCGTATTTGTCAGGGTGGGTGAGGGTGTCGGGCGTGTAAAGCCCCAGAAATTCCAACTTTCGTTTTATCTCAGCTATGGCCGGCAACGAGTCTCCCGGTTTGATGGAACCGTTCTTTATTTCAGCCTTTATCTGAAAATCACCCTCTTTCATGGCCGATAGCCTTTTCGCTTCAGCTACCATAAGCTCATAACCCTGATGCGAGGGGTACAAATGCCTGAATCCATCAGCCACGGTTTCAGTTGTCAGCATGGTTTTCAGGTTAGCAGTAAACGGAACTGCCGGTTTATCGCGCCTGATTTCCCACTGGGCGGTCAGTTTTTCGGGCGCCACTTTGCCGTAATACAGGTGTGAGGCAAGCAGAAACCATGCATCGGTCAACATCAGATCAAGGCGTGAGAGGTAGCCGGCATCAAAGATTAAGGTGCTGTCAGCCTTCAGTTTCTCAAGCTCCCTCGCGATTTCACCGGAGTGGTATTCGTCGGGAATAAGGCCGTGGTAAACGGTTTCACCGATGAATTCCGCCATCTCCTCCATTTTTACGGTTGAATCAAATTGTTTGATCCACAATGGATAAAAGGTGTTTTCGATATAAATTTTGGTCAGCAGTTCGGTTGAGTACAGGGTAAGGTCATTTAGCCTGAACTTTTCGCCGGGCTCGTTGGTCTCAATAATCTGCCGGATATTTTCGGCTACGGCTTCACGGGTTTCCGAAAAACGGGCTTCCGAAATACGCCTCAGACTGTCGCGGATCAGGGCTTCGCGGCCGATGGGCTCTTCGGGCGTTGTTGGGCCGGAACAGGCAAAGGATCCTGTAATAATAAAAAGCAGGAAGAAATGTTTGATCAGGCTGATGCGGTTCATATCGTATTTTGAAGTAGTGGATAACTGGTTTTCAGGTTCGTGAACTGAAGAAGATCGGAAAGAAAAAGAGGCTGTCGGGAAATGGCAGCCTCTTTAGCATGTTGTATATTAGTGAATTACCATGCAAATAGCGGAAACTCACTCATCATTTCGTTAACCTTTGTGCGAACGGCATCAATAACCGATTCGTCTTCGATATTTGAAAGAACTTCATCAATCAGGTCAACGATAATGGTCATGTGTTCTTCTTTCAGGCCGCGCGATGTAACTGCCGGGGTTCCAACGCGGATTCCGGAGGTGGTAAACGGTGAGCGGCTGTCGAAAGGTACCATGTTTTTGTTGATGGTAATGTCGGCTTTCACCAGGGTATTTTCGGCCACTTTACCGGTCAGTTCGGGGAATTTCGAGCGCAGGTCAATCAGCATCAGGTGGTTGTCGGTGCCGCCCGAGATAACATGGTAACCCTTGTTAACGAATGCGCTGGCCATCACCTGAGCATTTTTCTTCACCTGGATGATATATTCCATATATTCATCGCTGAGTGCTTCGCCGAATGCAACGGCTTTGGCAGCAATCACATGCTCCAGTGGTCCGCCCTGTACTCCCGGGAAAACCGATGAGTCGATCAGTGCCGACATCATTCTGATTTCGCCTTTCGGAGTTTTCAGACCCCAGGGATTTTCGAAATCCTTGCCCATCAGAATCATACCGCCGCGGGGCCCGCGCAGGGTTTTGTGGGTGGTAGTTGTAACGAAGTGGCAGTAAGGAATCGGGTCGTTGAGCAAGCCGCGGGCGATAAGTCCTGCCGGGTGGGCAACATCGGCAAGCAGCAGTGCATTTACCTTGTCGGCAATCTCGCGCATCCGTTTGTAATCCCAGTCGCGTGAATAGGCCGAAGCGCCGGCGATAATCAGTTTCGGACGGTGCTCAAGGGCAACGGCTTCCATTTTGTCGTAATTGATCAATCCGGTATCTTCTTCAACACCGTAAGCAACGGGATTGTAAAGAATACCCGAGGAGTTTACGGGCGAGCCGTGCGAAAGGTGTCCGCCGTGAGCGAGGTTCAGACCCATGAAAGTGTCGCCGGGTTTCAGAACAGCCATCAGAACAGCCATATTGGCCTGAGCACCTGAATGCGGCTGGACATTGGCATATTCAGCTCCGAAAAGCGCTTTTGCACGGTCGATGGCAAGTTGTTCGGTCTGGTCAACAATCTGGCAACCGCCATAATAGCGCCTGCCGGGATAGCCCTCGGCGTATTTGTTGGTTAATACCGAGCCCATGGCGTCGAGAACCTGCTGGCTTACGAAGTTTTCAGAAGCGATAAGTTCAATGCCATGCATCTGGCGCTCTTTCTCCTGTTTGATAAGGTCAAAAACCTGCTTGTCTTTTTTCATCTTGAACTGTATTTTTATATGATTGATATTCCGTAAAATGAACCTCTTAAAAGATCTGCCGGAGCGGTGCAAAGTTATAAAAAGTAATTCACTGCCAAAGGTGAAACGGAATTTATCATGATAAATATAAAAATCAGAATAACAGTGAGTTAGGTGTAATACATAAAAAATCCGGCAGCTTTCTTTTAGAAGGAACTGCCGGATTGCAATAAAATCCTGCCGGATTAAAAAATATTTTCCGGCTTATTTCATAATCAGGATAATGCGGTTTACAATCTTTTCGCCCGAGATAATCCTGACAATGTACGAGCCTGGTTTCAGCGAGCTGACATCGGTGATATATCTGGCCCCTCCGCCATATTCTCTGGAGAACAACTCCACACCGGTGAGGCTGAGCAACTGAAGGGTAAACTCGGGGAATTGCGCCGGATTGACTTCAACGATAAACTCGTCTCTCGAAGGGTTGGGGAATATTCTGACCATTCCGCTGCAGGGTTCGCTGATTCCCAGTCCGGTGCCATGCTGCACGACCGATACCTGCTGAGGCATCAGTCCCTGTCCGTTTACGGTAATGATGCCAGTTCTGGATGCCGAATGGGGATTTGCGGCGTAGTTTGCGGTCAGGGTTCCGTTTCCGGATCCCGAAGGAGTAACGCTCAGCCATGCCGAATCGGCTTCAGCCGTCCAGGGTACATTGGCAAAGATGACAAAATCGAAGAAGCCCGCCTCAGCCGGAACTTCGGTGGCTTCCGGGTTGATTGCCAGCATGGGCGCTGCAGCCTGCTGTACAACGGTTACCACCTGCTGCAGACCGTTACCGCTGATGGTTACCGCAGCCGTGCGTTCTGCGGTTACCGTATTTTCATCATAATTCAGGGCCAATGTACCGTTTCCGCTTCCGCCCTGCGATGCGGGTACGCACCATGAGGCATCTGAAACAGCGCTCCAGTTGAAGTTGGCGGTTACATTCAGTTGAACGGCGCCCGATTCGGCCGGCACCTGGAACGATGCAGGTTCAACTGCCAGATGTGCCTCTGCCGCTTCCTGATTCAGCAGAATCTGTACCGGAGCTACGCCCTCGGCGCTGAGCGTGATGGTTGCCGTGCGGATTTCAGCCCAGCCGCTCTCCTGATATTCAATATCAAGGGTGCCGCTACCGGTGCCTGAAGGGGTTACCGTGCACCACTCGGGATGGTTGCTTACGGCGCTCCAGCTTGTGTTTGATGTTACAGATGCTTCTGCGCTTCCGGCTTCCACGCCAACATTGAAAACAAGCGGCGAGGCGGCAAGGTTGGGTGCAGCACCCGACTGATTGAGGGTAACCATTACCGGGTCGAGCCCCGAGACGGTCACAATGATGTGGGCAACCCGGCTCAGGGCCATGGGATTCTCTTCGTAAATCACTTCAATCTCGCCGTTCCCTGAACCGGCTGGAGTAATGGCGCACCATTCGGCATCGGTTCCGGCAATCCATGAACTGTTCGAGAATACATAAATCACGGCATTTCCGGCATTTTCATCCACGGTAATGTTCAGCGGATTTACCGAAAGGGTGGGAGGAGCATCGAGTGTGGTGGCCGAAGCATCCAGTCCGGGAGAGTAGGCGAAAGCCGGAGTAGCTGAAAAGGCCTTGTAGTAGTAGGTTGTTGATGAGGAGAGTCCGGTATGGTTAAAGCTGTTGAGGTCGCCGGTGTACAACACTGTGCCTCCTCCCGGAATGGCATCGCCTGCAGCGTAACTTGTTCCGTTTACCGGTTGTCCGATGGAGCCGGTGGCCGACCAGGCAATCAGTACATCGTCCTGTTCACCGTTTTTCTCCCATTCCAGAGCAATCTCCGAATCGCTTTGGGTGGTTGCGGTGAAAGCCTGTGGCAAGGCAACGGGGCTGAAGCAGTCGATATGAGCAACCCATCCGGGATAGATTCCCGAGTTGTTGCTTCTGAAAACGAATGTCAGCGCTCCGTAGCTGTTGTCCGAAACCACAACGCCCGGCGAATCGTTTCCGCACCATTTTCCGATAACAGGAGCAAAAGGAGTTAATCCGTTGTGCACCGTGAGGTAGTCTTTGCTGCAATCTCCGCTGGCTTCCAGCTCGAATTCCGTAAACTCAAACCTGATCTGGTGGCCCGGATAGGACGACCTGAATATCATGGTTTCGTTGCTGTTGTTGGAATAGTTGTAGTTGGGGCCGCCGTTGTCGTAGAAGGTACCTGAGCAGGTGTAAACAGTGGTGTTGCTCATGTTGAACTCATCCGGAATCACATTGATGTAATCGGTACGGGTCATGGTGTTGTTGCCGTTTACCGTCAGTGAAACGGTTTTGGTTCCGGTGCTGGTATAGATTACCTGATGTGGGCCGGAGCCTGTGGCGGTTGCCGGGTCGGCGCCTTCTCCGAAGTTCCAGTCCCACGAAGTTACCGCACATGTTGACTCATCATGAAACTGTACCGGGTTGTTTATTACGATATTTTGGGTAGATGCATAGAAATTTGCATTAGCCTCATTTACAATAATGTAGTTCTCGCGTGAGAGGGTCGTGCTGCCATGTGAGTTGGTAGCCGTAAGGGTTACCGTATAGCTGCCGAATTCATTGAACTGAACAACCGGATTTTTGGAATTGGCGCTTGTTCCCTCTATAAAAGCCACGGTTCCCGGGGTAAACTCCCAGAGCCATGAGGTGGGCGCTCCGGTAGTTGCATCGGTGAAGCTAACCGGTTCTTTCATACAGGGCAGAACATTGCTGGCCGTGAAGGCGACCATCGGGCTCAGTGGCCCGAAATCAAAGGCGGCGATGCGGGTTTTCTGCCCTCCGCCCGAATGCTGGTTGGTGTACCAGAAAGTTCTGTCATCGGCGGGGTCAACGCTCAGTTGTGAGTAGTCGCCCCAGCGGTTCGCACCGGTTTGTGAAGCGGTGCCTTCCCAGATGATGCCTTCGGGAATGTCCATAACGCCGCTGGCATTTGCATATTCGGCCTGCGACTGGCCGGTGTAACGGATTCCCGGGAATTTGGTATTGCTCGAAATCGAGTAACCGAGACCGATTTCATTGTATCCGTTCAGCATAACGCTTCCCATCCATCTTGAGTGCTCATCCGGTGCAAAGGTGCCCTGTTGTCTGATAAACCACTCTCCGTCGGTTTTTCTAAGTTCATACCAGCGGATGCCGGCATGATTGGTGTTGTCCACATCAACGGTGTGGCAGCAAACTATGGTCTGGTAATCGCCAAAGTTACGGTATTGCGGCACATTCATGATTACCTGCGGAATGGCATCCAGTTTCTGGCTGGTATTGGGTTGTTTGATGTTGTTCCAGTTGTTCCCGAAATTGCTGTCGAAAGGTGCGGTGTTGATCTGCTGAACCCTGGCGAAAGTTGAATTTGAGGTATTGTTCCAGTCCACGGTAAGTTCGTATATCCAGAGCTGATCGGCCGTACCTCCGAACGCATCGTCCTGATGGGCGATAAAGATCCCCGGAGAGCCCGCAGGAGCTGCGGGGCCGTCGTTATCGACCGGAGGAACCATCATAAAGCCGTCAACCGATCCGGGGCGCCACTGGTTTTTGAAAGCTACCATCTTGGGATTGGTACCGCCGTTGAGCATCACTTCGCGTTGAAAAACATAAATATCGGTATTGTTCGAAGTATTGGTCCCCATATAATAACCGTCGGGCCAGACACCGAATTTTTCGTAATCGGGCATGCCACCCATTACGAAAGAGTACTGGTACCAGCTTCCGGTGGGGTCGTTGGTGGCCGATATTGCAACCAGCATTCTGTCAGGGTTTCCGCATAGCGAAAACTCGGCGGCCAGATAGCGGTCGGCCATTTCATCATAAAGAATAATCGGGTCGCCATCATTGCAGTTTGAGCCCGGAACACTTCCAAAAAGCAGATTCATATTGGTAGGCCCGGCCAGCAGGGTGCCGGTTTTCGAATATATGGCATACGAAGTATTTACCGACTGCATGTAATGGTTGGGCCCGGCAACGCCATTCTCATCAGGTGGGAAATAGGGCGAGGTAATACCCGGAAAGTTGATGTTCGGGTCACTTTTGGGCGCCTTGTTTTTCCCCATTGCTTTCTGCCAAACCGGGTCGGACCCTTTGGGAAGGGCTGTTTCAGCATAGGGATAGTGCCGTGTCCTTAATTTCGGGTTGAGAACCTTTTCATTTGCCCGGGCAACCATCGAATCGAACTCGGCCTGGGTAATGGTCGGCAAATCACGCAAAGGCGGCGTTACTCCGAGAAAGGTGCCATAACCAACCACTGAAGGACTAACAACATCATTCTGAGCATTTGTAAGGAGCGAAGCAGTAAGCAATGCAACCAGAATCAGGTAAAAAAATCTCATAAGAGTATGATTTTATGTGAATTAAAAAAGTCGAAAAACGGCATATCCGTTGGGGATAAAGAACCCCGGCCGGCTTGCTATACCCCACAAAAATAGCTTGGGGATTTCTCCCTGTTCAATTAACAATTCTTTTCCTATTATGTTTTAAAAGATTCAGAAACTTTTACACCAATTGTAAAAATTCTGTCTTGCCGGAATGGGAGTGGTTCTGATAGTTTTCCGAAACCGGAAATTCTGCCGGAACAGATGCTGCGATTTCAGTCCAGTAAATAATAATTTCCAGCCTCCGTAGTTATAATTGTGATTTATCCGGCTGTTTTGTAATTTTGATGAATGATAACCCGGAATATTTAAAAAGCGTGCTAAGATATTGCTATACTGTATTGTTTCTGCTGGCAACCGTTCTGCCGGTTTTCTCGCAACCCGTGCCACAGCTAATGGGTGCATCGGTTGAGGCTGACGGTTCGGTGCTTGTAAGCTGGGAGATTCCGTCGGGTTCATTCGATGGCTTCCGGCTGTTTTATCGCCCGACGGGGAGCAGCATTCCTTTTAATTCGGTTGATTTTCTTCCAATGGACAATAGTGGTTCCATTCCGGTAACCGATGCGATGACCAAAGGTTATGAGGTTTTTCTGGCTACCTATAATCAATCGGGAGTCTCCGGAAGTTCGGATGTTCTTCGAACCATGATTCTATTGGTATCAAACGGCGGGACCGGCACCGGAATTGCCCGCCTCGACTGGAACAACCTGAGTGTTTCGGGGGGCGAAATTTACCATATCTACAGGTCGGATGATGGGGCTGGCTTCACCGAGGTGGGAACTACCGTCAAACTCATTTATTACGACACTCTGAATACATACTGCAATCCTTCAACCATATATTACCGGGTGGAGGTTAGGAACGGATTGGTCTCTTCGAAATCGAGTGTCTCGAGCGGTATTTTTAAGGATGACAACCTTCCCGAAGATCCGGTGCTTTCGTATGTTACCATTGTCAATGGCCAGGCTGAAGTTCACTGGAATCACAGCCCTTCGCCGGATGTAAACGGGTATATGATCGGGATAAGGGAAGGCATGAGTTTCAACGATCATACCAATGTGGGGTATGTGACTTCCTTCACCGATGATTTAACCTCGCTGCCTACCTATCACGATCCATGCTCCGAAGTGGTGACCTATGTTATCCGGGCCCTCGATCAGTGCGGGAACTCCAGTTCAGGAGCCGTCAATTACCAATATCCGCACAACACCATTCTTATCGGCGGCAATACGGAATCGCTCTGCCACCGGAAAGCCACCCTGAACTGGAATGCCTACAAAAACATGCAGCCTCCGGTTAGCGAATACAAAATCATGCGTTCCTTCAACGGGGCTCCCGCAATCGAAATAGGCGCGGTAGCTGAGAGCGGAGCAACAAATTACTCGTTTGTGGATGATGAGATGCTCGAAGCCGGTGGCAGCTACAGCTATTACATCAGGGCGGTAAATGCCGGAAATTCGCTGGCTTCAGAAAGCTGCAGATTACTTTTAGTGCCCGACCCGGAACTGCTGACATCATTCAGGTTTGAGAATCTGACGGTTTCGGATGATTCGCGCATTGATCTGTTCCTTTTCGGCGAACCTTATCCGCTTATCAGCGAAATAGAAGTTCTTCGTTCGGCTACCGGACCGGCCACTATGCAGCAATTGGCCAAAACGGATTGGGCCGGACAGGAAAACTGGTGGCTGCCCGATATCTCCGCACTGGTAAATGAAACAAGCTATTACTATCAGGTTATTGCGCTTGACCGCTGTGGTTTCGAACTGGAGGCTTCATCGGTAATGCGAAGTATTTATCTTGAACTCGACGATTTGGGCGACGGAAATATCCGGCTTGGCTGGAATGCACTTGAGGGCTGGCCCGGGGGTCCCTCCTCATACCTGATTTACCGTTTTGAGGACAATCAACAGGTAAGCGGATATCCGAAGCAGGTGCCACCATCGGTTTTAACCTTTAACGACCATATTACCGGTGCTGAAGCCGGGGTCACCACCTTTTATGTGGAGGCTGAATCGGGAAATCCGGCTGGTAAGGTCAGTCGCTCAAACAAGGTAACGGTTGAAGGCGAGGCTGAGGTTCAACTGCCCAATGCTTTCCGGCCGGGAGGCGTCAATACGGTCTACCGACCGCTGGTCAGGAACATTGACCCCGCCAATTTCAGCATGATGATCTATAACCGCTGGGGTCAGCTTATTTATGAAACCAGCGACTACTCGGCGGGATGGGATGGCAGCTCAGGCGGACGGAATGCGGATACCGGCATTTATGCCGTCATCGTGAAATACCGCGATTTCAAAGGTGTAATTAAATCGGCCATTGGCTCGGTGATGCTGTTCCGCTAATCTCACCTATTCCTTTTCGGGCCTGTTTTTTACATATTTTTCCAGCCATTGGTCGGTTTCCCACAGCATGTGCAGCACATTCTCGCGGGCGCTGTATCCGTGGCTTTCGAACGGAAGCAGCACCAGCCGGGCGGTTCCCCCCAGCCCTTTGATTGCTCCGAACAGCCTTTCACTCTGCAGGGTAAAGGTACCCGAGTTGTCGTCGGCATCGCCGTGAATGAGCAGAATGGGGCTTTTTATCTTATCGGCATGTACAAAGGGCGACATTTTCAGATATACCTCTGACGCTTCCCAAAAGGTGCGTTCCTCTGCCTGAAAACCGAAAGGGGTTAGAGTGCGGTTGTAGGCGCCGCTGCGGGCTATGCCGGCTGCAAACAGGTCGGAATGGGCCAGCAGGTTGGCGGTCATAAAGGCGCCGTATGAATGTCCGCCGATGGCAACGCGGCTCCGGTCGGCAACGCCTCTGCCGGCGGCAAAATCAATGGCAGCAGCGGCATTGGCAACAAGCTGATCAATAAAGGTGTCGTTGGGTTCGGTTTTACCCTCGCCGATGATGGGGAAATCCGCATCATCGAGCACGGCAAATCCGCGAGCCACCCAGTAAACCGGCGAACCGTAATAAAGCTGCACAAAAGTGTGCGGTGATTCCTTTATCTGCCCTGCCTGCTGTGCATCCTTAAACTCCCTGGGATAGGCCCACATCAGCATTGGCAGTGGCCCGTCCTTCTCCTTGTTGTAGGAGGCCGGAAGATAGAGGGTAGCGGATAGGTCAACCCCGTCGGCACGCTTGTAGTGCACCCGCTCCTTGGTTATCTCCTGAAGGAACGAGGCGTATGGGTTTGTGAAGTTCGTAAGTTTCCGGAGAGCTTTTCCGGTTCTCAGATAGTAATTCGGGATCTCCGTCTGGCTTTCAATGCTGGTAATCAGTTGTTTGCTCTCAGGATTGACTACCCTTGCGATGGTTTCATAGGTTGAAACGCCGTCGGCCTGCCACAGTCGTTTTGTTTTGTGGGTCTTAAGGTCGAATTCATCCAGAAACGGCCGGTTGCCATCGGGCGAAAAGCCTTCTCCCTCCAGATAAAGCTTCTTTTTATCGGCTGAAAACCACAATGAGTAGCTGTTCAGATGGTTACGCTTCTGCAGAAAGTTTCCCGGATTGCCGTAATAATCTTCGGTAGAGCGGTCGAATATCATTTTCCTGGATTCTGAACCGCCTGAAGGGTTGATCAGGTAGGTGGCGGTACGCCGCGTTTTCCACCAGCCGTCGGTTATCAGGGCGGTTTTTTCATCTCCCCACATTACGCCCCGGTAGCGGTTGGGAGTGGATGCCAGCAGCAGGGGAGTGCCGGTGAATGGGGCGTCGAGGGTGAATAACTGATCCCGCTCCTTTGCCTCAATTTCCGGATTCCCTTCATCCAGCGCTTCAACCCAGTAGAGGGTGGCGGGTTGATCGCTGCGCCAGGCGATGTTTCTTCGTCCGGTTTCAACGGCATCAAACCCGGTAGGAAGCTCTTCGGAAAGCGGGCGTTCATAAAAAACCTTCATAAAACTGCCGTCAGCCCTGTGAAGCGCATAGGTTACCGGAAACCGGTAGTAAGGTACAATATAGGAATACGGCTTACCGATGGTCTGCACCATCAGATACTCTCCGCCGGGTGAGTAGCTGACGGAGCGGTAGATTGCCTTTGGCAGGAAACGGCTTTTTTCAGCGGTGAGGGTCACTTTAAAGATTTCAGCTTCGGTGTAGTAGTTAAAATCTTCTTCATCGGCGGGTGAGCGGAGCAGATCCTGGAAGGTTCGCACCGGGGCTTTTCGTCCGGAGCTTTCCTGTACCGATGGTCCTTCAGGAAGGCGCAGGCCGCGGGCTGCCGGCTTCCTGGCTTCGGGAATCTCAAATATCAGCAGCGATTCCGAATCGGGAGTCCACAGGTAGGGCATGCCCAGGGTGCCGTTCAGATTTGCATCGGTAAGCTTTCTGGCAAGTCCGGTGGCAAGGCTGATTGTCCACAATTCAATGCCGGTGGAAACCGTATTGGTAAAGGCAATGCTGCGCTCGTCGGGCGAAAAGCTGAAATCGGAAATCATCAGGTTTTCGGGCAGCCCCTCCACGGCAACCGGTTTGCCGGAAGGGATATCCATGATAGATATGCCATAGGTAAATGTATTTCTCGATTTACCGTTGGTAAACGGATTTATCCGGAGCCCGCCGAGACGAACCTCCTCTTCGGCCATCTCTTCAAGTGTTTTGAAGATCCGGCGCTCAAGCATCACCATGGTCTGGTTGCGCGAGTCGATGCGAACAAGCGGGCGGGGCTTGATGTCCGCCAGTTCAAGTATTTCCTTCGGCGGCAACTGATAGGGTTGTGCTGATTGCGTCCATGCTTGGGTATATCCGTACATAGCGATAAGTAGTATGATTAAGCGTTTCATGATCCCTGAAATTAGTTTTAAAAAGGGTCTTTTTTGTCAATCCGGAACCGGACTGTAAATTTAGGATTTTTTAACAATACCCGGCCGTGTTGTTTTATCCAACCTTGATTTCCGATAAGATTTGTGTGAAAATCGGGGAAATATCGTTCATCGGTTAATTTAATGGGTTGATTAATAGCGATATAAATATTGCTTCAGCAGGCAGGCTTCCTGAATTTAGCAACTCTGAATAATAAAGCCGCTGCCATATTCGTCAGGAAAAGGAATATGATTTTCATTCAGTTCAGGTTAATAGAAATATCGCAATCGGTTGAAAATCTATTTTTCATAACTTTGCGCTTTTCAATTTGTAAGATATGTCAGCGTTCAGTGAAAAGTTTTCAGGCGAGGGATTGACCTATGATGATGTGCTGCTGTTGCCCGCTTATTCAGAGGTTTTGCCGCGCGAAGTGGATACATCCACCCTTTTTTCCAGAAATATCAGGATAAACATTCCCATTGTCACGGCCGCTATGGATACCGTAACTGATGCTACTATGGCGATAGCCATTGCACAGGAAGGCGGAATAGGGGTGCTTCACAAGAATATGACAATTGAAGATCAGTCCAACGAGGTGCGCAAAGTAAAGCGTGCCGAAAACGGAATGATTCTGGATCCTGTTACCCTTCCTGAAGGCGCTTTGGTGGCTGATGCCCTGGCTATTATGAAGGAATTCAAGATAGGCGGAATCCCGGTTGTGAGAAGTTCGGGAGTGCTTGCCGGGATTATCACCAACCGCGACCTGCGCTTTGAACGCAACCCGCGGCGGCCGGTTTCGGAAGTGATGACCAGCGAAAACCTGATTACTACCACTGAATTTACCGATTTCGAGAAAGCAGCCGACATCCTTCAGGAGTATAAAATCGAGAAGCTGCCGGTGGTTGACAAGGATTATAAACTAATCGGACTGATTACCTACAAGGATATCATCAAGATAAAAGCCCGCCCGAATGCCTGCAAGGATTCGCGCGGCCGGCTGAGGGTTGCTGCCGCCGTTGGTGTTACCGGCGATATGATCGAAAGGGTTCAGATGCTGGTTGATAACGGCGTTGATGCAGTGGTTATTGATACCGCCCACGGCCACTCAAAAGGAGTGATGGATGCTGCAAGGCTGTTCAAAAGACATTTTCCTGAAATTGACCTTGTTGTGGGCAATGTGGGAACCGGCGAAGCAGCCCGCGATTTCCTCAAACTTGATATTGACGGTATAAAGGTAGGCATTGGACCCGGATCCATCTGTACAACCCGCATCATTGCAGGTATCGGAATGCCCCAGCTTTCGGCAATTCATCAGGTGGCATCGGAACTGAAGGGAAGCGGAATACCCGTCATCGCTGACGGAGGTATCCGCTATACCGGCGATATTGCCAAGGCCATTGCTGCCGGAGCCCATTCAATTATGGCCGGCGGATTGTTTGCAGGCGTTGAGGAATCACCCGGCGAAACCATTATTTACGAAGGCCGAAAATACAAGGCTTACCGGGGAATGGGTTCGATTGAGGCAATGCAGAAAGGATCGAAGGACCGCTATTTCCAGGATGCCGAGGACGACATCAAAAAGCTGGTGCCCGAAGGAATCGTCGGACGCGTTCCCTATAAAGGAACCCTGTCAGAAGTGATTCATCAACTGGTGGGCGGACTGCGCTCCGGAATGGGATATACCGGATCCAGGAATATCAGCGAACTTCAGAATGCAAGGTTTGTTAAGATTACTGCAGCGGGAGTCGCCGAAAGCCATCCGCACGACATTACCATTACCCGTGAAGCGCCAAATTACAGCCGGTAAGCACGGGTATTCCTGAGGAATTGATTTTGAACTGAAATCATTGAAAAAGTAAACACAAGAATTAAAATATCGAATAAAAATGAAGAAAACTCTGTTTGGACTGTTTGCGTTGATTTTCATGGTGTTATCTGTATCGCCGGCGTTTGCCCAGGATAAAGACCCTGTTATCCTGAGTGTTGCCGGAGAGGAGATCACAAAATCGGAATTTCTGAATGTTTATATGAAAAACAATGTCAACAGCGAAGTGCTTGACCGTAAATCACTGGAAGAATATATGGAGTTGTTTATCAACTTCAGGCTTAAAGTGCACGAAGCTCAGGTACTTGGACTTGATACTGCACGCACTTTCAGGGATGAACTTGCCGGATACCGTAAACAACTTGCCCAGCCTTATCTGATTGATGAGGAGATGAATAAATCAATGCTGCAGGAGGCCTACGACCGGAAGAAAACCGATATTCGCGCCAGCCACATACTTATCAGGGTTGACCGGAACGCTTCGCCCGCCGACTCACTTGCTGCCTATAAAAAAGTTATGGCATTGCGCAAACGGATTCTGAAAGGGGAAGATTTTGGCAAAATAGCCATGGAGTCATCTGACGATTTGTCGGCCCGCGACAGGCAGCTGGAAGGCAGAACCATTAAGGGAAATCGCGGCGATCTGGGCTATTTCACCGTATTCGATATGGTCTATCCTTTCGAGAATGGTGCCTACAACACACCTGTTGGTGAAGTATCGATGCCCGTCCGCAGCGATTTTGGATACCACCTGATAAAGGTTACCGATCGCAAACCCGCCCTCGGCCGCGTGCAGGTGGCGCACATAATGATGCGTCTGCCGGCAAATGCTACCGCCGAGGACAGTGCGAAAATGGAGCAGAAGGCAAATGAAATCTATCAGCGGATTTTGGCCGGTGAAGACTTCGGAAGGCTCGCCGATCAGTTCTCCGACGACCGCTCTACCGCTACTAAAGGCGGTGTGTTGCCCTGGTTTGGTGCAAACAAGATGATTCCTGAATTTATCAGTGAAATTACAAAGATTAAGGAACTGAATGAAGTGGCAAAGCCTTTTATCACGCCATTCGGATGGCATATCGTGAAACTGCTCGACCGTAAGCCGATAGGAACCTACCAGGATAACCTCAACGATATGAAGCAGAGCCTTACCCGCAGCGACAGAGCCAAAAGAAGCGAAGAAGCTCTGCTCAGCCGAATTAAACGAGAGTATAAATTCACCGAGAACCTGAAGGCAAGGGACGATTTCTATAAAGTCGTTACCGACAGCATCTTCAGCGGGAAATGGTCGGCTAAAGAGGCTGCCGGATTAAAGAAAAATCTCTTTACCATCGGCCGTAAAGGCATTTCGCAGCAGGATTTTGCAGCATGGCTTGCCAAAAACCAGCGTAAACGCAACAAAGAGGATATCAGAGCGTATGTGAACGGAATGTATGCCGGTTTTGTGAATGAAACCCTGCTGAACTATGAAGATTCACAGCTTGAGTCAAAATACCCTGACTTTAAGATGCTGGTAAAGGAGTATCACGACGGAATTCTCCTATTCGAACTTACCGATCGGAAAATATGGTCGAAAGCCGTAAAGGATACCGCCGGCCTGGAAGACTTTTATAAGAAAAACAAGAACAAATACATGTGGGATCAGCGCATTGATGCAACGGTATATACCTATTCATCTACAGATGATAAGAAACTCGCTGAATTGAGAAAAGCCATAAAGAAAGAGCTGACCGCACCTGAAATACTGGCTCAGTTTAACAGCGACAGTGCCACCTTGCTTACAATCGACCGGAGAAAATATCAGAAAGGCGACAATGAAATGATCGACAGCATTGCCTGGAAGCCGGGTCTGGTTCCCGAAATCATCGATAACGGGAAGGCATACCTTATATATATACATTCAATTGTTGCTCCGGAGCCAAAGAAGCTGGATGAAGCCAGGGGGCTGATTACTGCCGATTACCAGAATTACCTTGAACAGGAGTGGATTAAGGAGCTGAGGGCTAAATATCCGTTTAAGGTAAATGAAGCAGTGTTGTCATCAATAAAGTAACAGCCTGATGATGCGATGGCTTTGGGCTTTGCTAATTCCGGTTATTTTTATTCCGGCATGTAATTTCCCGGGGAATATGCCCGAAGGTGATGCTGTTGCCGAAGCTTACGGAAAATACCTTTACCGCACAGAGCTGGAAGAGGCTATTCCGGCCGGGCTTCCGGCTGCCGACAGCCTTGAAATTGCGCGTCAGTACATCGATAACTGGATTAGAAATCAGGTTTTGCTGAACCATGCCGAAAGTAACCTGCCCAAAGAGAGAAAGGACTTCACGAAAGAACTCGAAAACTATAAAAACTCGCTGATAATCTTCGAATACGAAAGCGAACTAATCAGGCAGCGGCTCGATACCGTTATTACCGAAAAGGAAATTGAGGCGTTTTACAACGAAAACGAAGAAAATTTCCGCCTGCGCGAAAATATTGTAAGGGTCAGCTATGTTAAAGTTCCATTAGGGCAACAGAATACGCCTCAGGCAAAAAAGGCAAAGCAATATCTGCTTTCATCAAAACCCGACGACAGGGAGAAACTGATTGACCTGTGCGATAAATCAACCATCTCGTGCAGGCCCGACGATGAAAAGTGGCTCCCTTTCGGCGATCTGATGCGTGAACTTCCGATACAGATTTATGATCAGGAGAACTTTCTGAGAAACAGGAACTATCACGAAGCCGGCGACTCGCTCTTTGTTTACTATATCCGCTTCAACGATTACAAAATCAGGGAGAGCACTTCGCCGCTCAGCCTTGAAATAAGGAACATCAGAAATATGATTCTGAACAGGCGAAAACAGGAGCTGATAAACCGCATGCAACAGGAAGTGTTTCAGGAAGCACTGAAGAACAACGAATTTGAAATATTCTGATATCAAGGAAATAACTTTTCGATAAATGAAAATAAAAGGAACTACTGTACTGCTGATTGCGCTGATGGCTTTGGTTTTTACCAAACAGGGCCGGTCGCAGGAACAGATTATTGATGAAGTGGTGGCGGTGGTGGGAGCCAATTTTATCCTGCAGTCCGACATCGAAACCCAGTATGTTCAGCATCGTTTGCAAGGTGCCATCAAAGATGCCAAAGCTACGCGCTGCGCCATTCTGGAAGAGCTGTTGTTTCAGAAACTGTTACTGAATCAGGCTGAACTCGATAGCATTGAAGTATCGGATGACGAAATCGAACAGACGATGGATGCCCGTTTCAGATACTACATTCAGCAGTTCGGATCGCAGGAGAAGCTGGAGCAATTCTACAAAAAGCCACTCATTCAGATCAGGGAAGAATTCAGAAGCCTGGTAAAAGAGCAATTGATGGTTGATAAGGTTCAGCAGAAACTGGTAAAAGATATTAAGGTTACCCCCTCGGAGGTGCGGAATTTCTTCAATAAAATGCCCAAGGATAGCATTCCGGTTATTGAAATGGAGTACGAAGTGGGGCGGATTATGAAGGAGCCGTCAATCAGCAAGGAGGAGATGGATGCCACCCGCGAGCGCCTTCGTGGATTGCGCGAACGCTTGCTGAAAGGAGAAAATTTTGCTGCATTGGCAGCCCTCTACTCCGAAGACCCCGGCTCAGCCAGAAAAGGTGGTGAAATTGGCTTTGTGGGACGCGGACAGCTTTATCCCGAATACGAAGCAGCCGCTTTCAACCTGAAAAAAGGTGAGATTTCTGATGTCATCAAATCTAAAGCCGGATACCACATCATTCAGTTGATAGAGCGTAGAGGCGAAATGATCAATACCCGCCATATTCTGCTGATGCCGAAAATATCGGATGCCGATCTTACAAAATCTTCGCGCCTGCTCGACAGCATCGCCGGATTGATCCGGAATAAGGAGATGACCTTTGAAGATGCTGCACTGAAATTTTCAGATGATCCCGGTAAGATAAACGGCGGCCTCATGGTAAATGAAATGACCGGAAATACCCGGTTTCTGGCCAAGCATTTCGATCCGAAAATATTCTTTGCCATCGACAAAATGAATGTGGGCGACATTTCAAAGCCTATGGCCATTATGGATCAGGATGCAAAACAAACACTGAACATTTACTACCTGAAGACCCGCACCGAGCCGCACAGGGCAAACCTCAGGGATGACTACAGCACCATTCAGGAATGGGCTTTGAATAAAAAACAGAATGACGCAATTAATAAATGGATAGGCGAAAAAATAGGGAAAACTTATTTCAGAATAAATGAAGCTTATGAAGATTGCCATTTTGAACACAACTGGAGACTCAGATAAACAATTCCATAAAAAAGATTGATTGATATGACACCCTATAAAAGTGATGTTGAAGCGGTAGATGCTTTTGTTGAAAAATACCGGCTGCTGACTGCCGAAATCGGGAAAGTTATTGTTGGACAGGAAGATGTGGTAAGGGATGTGCTTATCTGCATCTTCAGTAAGGGGCATGCCTTGCTGGTTGGGGTTCCCGGCCTTGCCAAAACCCTGCTGGTGAATACCATTGCCCGTTCGCTCGGACTTACCTACAGCCGCATTCAGTTTACCCCCGACCTGATGCCTTCGGATATTCTGGGAACTGAGATTCTGGATGAAAACCGTCGTTTCAGGTTTGTAAAAGGGCCCGTTTTTGCAAACATTATTCTGGCTGATGAGATAAACAGAACTCCGCCCAAAACCCAGTCGGCGATGCTCGAAGCCATGCAGGAGAAAGCCGTTACGGTGGCCGGCGAAAGCCATAAGCTGTCGGAGCCTTTTTTTGTGCTGGCAACGCAGAACCCGATAGAGCAGGAGGGAACCTACCCACTGCCCGAAGCCCAGCTCGACCGCTTTATGCTGAATATCTGGCTGGATTATCCTACATTCAGCCAGGAAATAAATGTTGTAAAAAATACTACTTCAGGGCAGACTACCGAGCCATCGGTGGTGCTAACCGGCGAGGAGATTATTTACTTCCAGAACCTTATCCGCCGCATTCCGGTTGCCGATAATGTATATGAGTATGCCGTAAAACTGGCATCGAAAACCCGTCCGGGAACCGAACTTGCACATCCGTGGACAAACCTCTACCTTACCTGGGGGGCCGGCCCGCGCGCCTCGCAGTACCTGATTCTCGGAGCAAAGGCGCATGCCGCCATCAACGGCAAATACTCACCGGATATTTCAGATGTACAGGCGGTTGCCACCAGCATACTCCGCCACCGCATTGTGAGGAACTATAAAGCCGAAGCCGAAGGAATCGGCGTGAAACAGATTGTTGAAGAGCTGCTGAAATAATACGAATTGTATTTACAAAATAGTCCAGGCTGTTTTGTAAATTACAATCGGTATGGTGCCTCCGGTTTAAAGCGTACTTCCTGAACTGATGATATGAAAGAACCCATTTCTGCCTGCGCGGAAACGGGTTCTTTGTTGAAGTTAACACCGGACGGGAAAATCTCCTGTTCCGGTTTTGTTGTTATGCCAGCCCGGTAATGGTTCCGTTGGCGTCAATATCCATATTCTCAGCGGCGGGGATGGGCGGTAATCCGGGCATTCGCATGATTTCGCCGGTAATCGGGATGACAAAGCCCGCACCTGCTGCGATTTCAATTTCGCGAACAGTTACGACAAAGTCTTTGGGGCGTCCCAGCAGATCAGGGTTGTCCGAAAGCGATTTCTGTGTTTTGGCAATGCAGACCGGCAACTTCGAAAGGCCCAGATCTTCTATCTTTTTGAGGTCGTCCTTTGCTTTCAGCGAATAGTCAATCGCTTTTGCGCCGTAAACCTTTGTGGCGATGGTTTCAATCTTCTTCGGGATGTCCCAATCCAGTTCGTAGAGCGGCTGCCACTGTTTTTCAGTGCTCGCGGCAATGGCGGCAACAGTTTCAGCAAGTGCCAGTGCGCCTTCGCCGCCTTTGCCCCATACATCGGCAACAACTGCTTTTACTCCGATTTCGCTGCACCGGTCGATGATGGTCTGAAGCTCATGGTCGGTGTCGTCGGCAAACTTATTGATGGCCACCACACACGAAACGCCGAAACGCTTGATGTTTTCCAGGTGCTTTTCAAGGTTGGGCAGCCCTTTCTTTACTGCAGCCGCATCGGCTTCCTTAATCTCTTTCAGAGGCTTTCCGCCATGGTATTTCAGCGCCCTGACGGTGGTTACCAGTACCACTACCTTCGGCGACAGGCCGGCATAGCGGCATTTGATGTCGAAAAACTTCTCTGCACCGAGGTCGAAACCGAAACCGGCTTCGGTAACTACATAATCGCTGAGCGAAAGCCCCATGCGGGTGGCAATCACCGAGTTGGTTCCCTGGGCAATATTGGCAAACGGACCGCCATGGATAATGGCCGGCGTCCCTTCGGAAGTCTGGACAAGATTGGGCATAATTGCATCCTTCAGCAGCAGTGTCATGGCTCCGTTGGCTTTCAGATCGCGGGCGTAAACCGGTTTTCTGTCGTAGGTGAAGCCGACAAAAATATTGCCCAGCTTCTCCTTCAGATGCTCCAGGTTGTCGGAAAGGCAGAGGGTTGCCATGACTTCGGAGGCTGCGGTAATGTCGAAACCGGTTTCGCGGGGTACGCCTGAGGTCCGGCCGCCAAGCCCGACAATGATTTTACGGAGCGAACGGTCGTTCACATCCATTACTCTTTTCCAGTAAACCGTACGCGGGTCGATGCCCAGATTGTGGTTTTTGCTCTGGATGTTGTTGTCGATAAGCGCTGCAAGCAGGTTGTGCGCCTTTTCAATGGCTGCAAAATCGCCGGTAAAGTGAAGGTTAATGTCTTCCATAGGCAGCACCTGCGAATGTCCGCCGCCTGTGGCGCCCCCCTTCATACCAAAAACAGGACCAAGGGAAGGTTCCCTCAGCACAACGGTGGTTTTTCTTCCAATTTTGTTCAGCGCCTGCGATAAACCAATGCTGACAGTGGTTTTTCCTTCACCGGCAGGAGTGGGAGAGGTGGCTGATACAAGAATCAGCGCGTTTTTGTTTATATTCTCCGTATTCAGATAACTCAATGGAATTTTGGCTTTGTATTTGCCATAAGTTATCAGGTCGTCCTCTTCAATTCCCAGTGTGGAAGCGATATCCCTGATATGTTTCATCTTCACTTCTCTCGCAATTTCCAGGTCTGTTTTCATGTACGATTGTTTTTGTTTTTCTGTTCATATTAAACGCCTCAACCGGTAAAACATCCGAAAGAGGCAATGCGATTTCAACGGCTAAATTTAGACATTTTTTTGTTATGGCTTCGATAATCGTACGAAAGGAATCTGTTATACCTGAAAGTTGATTCTAAATCATTCCATAAAAACCTGTATTGCTTTTTTCAATTGCTGATTGTTATGACCATTAAAGGATATCTTGCGGTAACTATTTTTAATTCTCTATGATATCTTGT
>LUZO01000050.1 GCA_001603685.1 Bacteroidales bacterium Bact_23 | reverse complement strand
ACAATTCGTATTATACCGGCGAAGTTTTAAAAAGTAATATTTTTCTGGTTTTATGTGCCGGGCAAAAAAAAATCCGCAGCGGAGTGCGGATTTTTTCAATATTCTTCGGGTTATTAACCGGCAAGGGTGAATTTGATCGGCATGTTAAACTGCACACGCACGGGTTTTCCCCTCTGTTTTCCAGGCTGCCATTTGGGCATGGCTTTAATAACGCGTATGGCTTCTTCGTCGCAACCTCCGCCAATTCCACGGAGTACCCTGACGTCGGTAACCGATCCGTCGCGTTCAACAACGAAAGTTACAAAGACGGTTCCCTGGATGCTGCTTTCGCGTGCCATCTGAGGGTATTTAATGTTCTGCTGCAGGAATCTGATTCGGGCTTCATCGCCGCCGGGGAAACTGGGCGACTCTTCCACAACCATAAAGATTTCGGCTTCAGCAACATCTTCTTCCTCAACAACAGCTGCAGGTGCAACATAAGCGGGGATTTCCGTAAGCTGTGATGCTTCAGCATCAATTGAGATATCGTCGTCAACCTCGATATCGTCCTGGACAATATTGATCAGGGTTGTGGTCGGGGTTGGTGCCGGTGGTGGCGGCGGCTTATTTTGCTGAGTTATCTCGATCAGATCGTCCTCAATTTGTTCAACCTGACGAGCAGCAATTTCGATCTCCTTCTTGTCGTAGGTTTTCCACTCGAAAGCCACAAGCACAACGGCCAGGGTGATGATAAGTCCGATCTGAACAAAGTACGTACGTTTACGCTCAAGGTCAGCTCTCGGGGTCTTTTTTGCTTCCATATGTTTAACTGATAAATAGTTACACTTTATCCGTTTGCATGCACAATGCAGTTTGCTAAATTACAAATTATTTCGGTTCTCCGGCAATTTTTTTCTTTTTTTATTTTTAAAGTAGTAAAAAATGCCCCAACCCAGCATTGCACCGGCAATATCGGCAATGGCATCGTAGATGTTGCCGCTTCTTTTTATGGGCAAAACCGCCTGCAGTCCTTCGGTAATAATTGCCAGTCCTGCTGTAACAGCCAATACCTTTAAAATTACATAACGGTTCCGGCTCCCGGGATATTGTTTGTGGAATCCATGGAAAATCAGAAAGCTGAAAACCGAAAATAAAAAAAGATGAACCAGCTTATCCGGTGAAAAAAGACTCCAGAAACTGCTGACCTTTGGGATATAATTACCCGGCAACAGGGTTAGCACCAAAATAATTGCCGCCCATAAAATGGACGGCAAAAATCCGTTTACTTTTCTGCAGGTAGTCATACGCAGCCGGAATCCGTACCGGAATCAGGCACCGATATGTGCTTTGTAGGCAGCGTCATCCATCAGATCATTAATTTCTGACGGATCGGCTATTTTCAGCTTAATAATCCAGCCTTCACCGTAAGGATCCTGGTTGATCAGTTCGGGCGAATCGGCCAGTGCTTCGTTGAATTCGAGTACTTCGCCACTGAGGGGAAGATACAGATCGCTTACTGTTTTAACGGCTTCGATGGTGCCGAAAATCTCCTGACGATCGAGGGTCTCTCCTTCGGTTTCAACCTCTACAAATACGATGTCGCCAAGTTCGTTCTGGGCAAATTCAGTAATGCCGATTACTGCGGTTTCGCCTTCAATCCTTACCCATTCGTGCTCTTTTGAGTACTTTAAATTTCCTGGAATGTTCATGGTTTTATATGTTTTTCAGTTGATGCCGTTTTGGTGCCCAAAATTACTAAAACACTTTGGAATTCAAACTATTTTAAAAATAATTATCCCTTTTACCGGTTAATTATCCGGAACCTGTTTAATAGCAGGCAGTTAACGGCCGGAACAATCGCTGCTCAAGCCGATTGCACCGCCCGGTTTTCTTTGTTAAGTCAGGGTATCCGTTACTGAGCCAGAGTAAACCTCAGGCTGACACCTGCCTCGGTATTGGAGTTGGGGAACTGCGACGATACAAACGGGTTTGTAATCGTTTTGTCGAAGAACAAACGCACATTGAACCTCTGGTTGATGACATAGTCGGCCGATGAGTTGATGGAGATCATCCGGTTTCCGGTCGAAATCTGGTTGATGTCCTCATCCAGCCTGCGCAGCACCGTTTTATTATCCCTTACCGAGAAGTCGAGTTTAACATTCAGGTCGCTCTTCAATTGCTGCTTTCTGCCTCCGCTCGAGATGTTCAGCTTCACATCCTTGAAGCGGTAGCCGACTCCGACAATCAGCTCATTGTTACGAACTTCCGTTACCTGGTTGTTTACAAAACTCAGTTGCAGCGACCGTGATTTCTTGATTTCGAATCTCGAAAGCAAACTGTTGTTCCAGGTCATATCGAAGTTGATCAGCGGTGCAAACTGTTCGGTTATGGTGATGGCATCTATCTGATTCTTCGGGATGAAGTTGTTGTTGAAGTCGAGTGCCGACTGGAAGTCCATGTTTTCCATGTAATCCACATTCGAAACATAGCTGCCGATGGCGTAAGTTGACTGGTATGAATGGCCGATGGTCAGGTTCTTGAGGAATTGCTTGAAGTAGGGCAGTTTGCTCAGTCCTGTATAGGTGAAGCGCCAGTTCGGAATCGGTATTTTCGGGAACGGCGACAGCGAAACATTGTGCGGATCGCGGCCGGTGTAGGCGGCGATAAATGCCGGAATGATCACATCCTGCGAACCGCTTCCGTAGCCCACCGGGAATGAATCGGTTAGCATTGAGTTCGGATTCAGCTCACCCAGGCGTTTGGCAATGATGATGCGGTATTTCTTGAAATCTTCGAACACCGAGTTGATGTTTTCTTCGCCATCCTTTTTGAAAGCGGTTTTCAGGGTTATGAACGATATGCTGAACGAGCCCCTGTCCTGAGGCGAGGTTGACTTGAATACTCCATCTTTATCAGCCTTGAAATACTCCTGATAATTGAACGACTCCCGCTTATCGGCGGTAAACTCGAC
The DNA here is from genome assembly GCA_001603685.1 of Bacteroidales bacterium Bact_23. GTDB lineage: Bacteria > Bacteroidota > Bacteroidia > Bacteroidales > Lentimicrobiaceae > Lentimicrobium. The sequence goes on along the minus strand of LUZO01000050.1, from coordinate 10,561 downwards.
TCTGAATTCGGGGAAGGGTTCATAGGTAATTCTGGAGTTCAGCGTTTTCGTCAAACGGGTTACATAGGCGTTGTTGAGCAGGGTATCGGTGGTTATCCAGTGGTTCCGTACGGCCTTATCCCTGATGTCTTCCTGGCTTCCGAAAGCAAATCCCATTCCGGGAGCCATTCCGTTAAGCCTGTTGCCCAGTATGTCGGGTTGAGGGGTGAAGCCCGGCAGCAGGGTTCCCTGCGATTCAGAGTAGCTGAATTGTACATCTTTTATACCGATAACCAGTTTTACCAACCCGATGCCGATTGCTTTGGCAATCTGGGGCGATTTTTTCGCCGTTGAATCGGCCGTTACCTCTTCAGGCTGCTTTTCAGGTTCTCTTGCACCCATGCGTGCAGGTGTACCGGGCCGCTGAGGCCCCTGAGGCCGGTTGCTCTGCTGGCCGATTTTGCGCAGGAACGACCACTTGTTATACAGATTGGTCATCCTGGCGCTACCGTTGATGTTCAGGGTTTGCGAGTTTTCGATGGTATTCCCCATGGTCTCCTGAATCGAACGGGGCGATGCCTCCCAGCGGAATGTGCTTGCATAGCGGGTGTTCAGCGATACCCAGTTCAGCATCGGAATCTTGTTGATGGGCACGATGTAGTTCAGGTTCATGTTCTGGGTGAAGCGGTTCATGCTTCCGAAGTTCAGCACTTCGTTCCAGATGGAGTCGCGTCTTGCCTGCCAGTCGTCTTCGGCGCGGCTGATGCGCCCCGGAGGCTCATTGATATAGGCGTTGGCGTTTGCCTGATATTCCAGCTTCAGCGACTGGGTAATGTCGTATTTGAGGTCGTAGAGCCGGTTCCAGTCCCAGGTTTTTGTATAGGTGGGTTCCAGAATGATCAGCGCATCGCTCTTGTTGCGAAGCAGGCGCTCATTGTACTGCCGGTTCATATCGGTGCGGAATCCGAACATCTTCGGCATATAGTAGAAGTTGAAGTCCTTGAACAGCGCCATCGACTTCTTCTGGAACAGTTTTACCTTCTGGAAAGGCTTAACCGGCTTTGGATTGCTCAGGAAGTTATACCCGATTCCGCCTCTGTATTGCTTGCGGCTGTCGTATTCCAGGTCGATGTTGCGGTGGAATATTTCGGAATAGGCATAGGTAAAGTCGAAGTTCTCAATGTCGTAGATATGCGGCTTGCCCAATGCGCCAACCTTCTCCTTGCGCATATTCACAAAGTTGATGTTGGTACGGCGGGTAAGATCCTGCACTTTGTTCCTTACCGAATCCCTTTCAGGCCTGTCGAGTTCATGCATTACATCCTTCAGCATGATATCTGGATCCAGCGGATTGTATTTCGGGCTCATCCGCATTTCGGAGTAGTCAACATGCATGGGGATTTTTATGCCTGCCTTTTCGGGGAAGAACTTGCCAAGCTGGATGTTGGTGGCCACATCGAATTGCCCGATTGCCTCGGTTGAGCGTTCGCTCACCTTCTTCTCTATGCTTCCGAAACCGGCGGTGGTATAGCTTCCCGACATCACCACATTACCCAGGTCGGCAAGATTGGCTGCGACTCGCGCCGTGGCGGCCATTCCGCTCTTCTCGTCGAAGTCGGTAAGCCGGAGTTCGTTTACCCAGATTTCGGCGCATTTGGGTTCGCCGTCGTCCTTATCGGTGATGTACTGCTTTTTCGGATTTCGTACCCCGATCATCAGCGCCTTAACATCGCTCAGGCTGGGCATACCCACCACGGTGATGCGGTTGTCGCCGTCGAACACCTCATAGGGGGTCATTACGGTAATCATTGAGCCGGGAGTGCCCATGGCGTTGTTCCGCTTCTGTTTGGCTTCCACCAGTTTGTCGAGTTCAATGTCCATCCTGTTGGCATCCGGCCAGATCAGCCTTGGATTGGCGGCCGAGGTGTACCAGGGGGTAAACTCAACCGGAACTTCGTATTCGTAATAGTTCTCCGTAAAGTCGGAACCCATTCTGATAAATACGGTAACATCGCCTTTCTTCAGCTCCTGGTTTTCGATCGACTTTTCGGCATGGATATACATTTTCAGCCTTTTGTACTGTCTGAAGTCGAAATCGGTGGTTTTGTAGGTTCCGCGGGCGTCGCCGTCAAGCAGGTTGCACACCTTCAGTACCATAGCCTGCTCATTCATGCGCTGATAGTTGGTTGTGCCCACGTTAATCTCACGCTCGATGTCGGGAGGCAGCACATAGGGCACGGGCGAGCGGCTTCCGTTTTCCTCGATGCTTACCGTGGAGATATCGAATGAGGTGCTGCTCTGGTTGGGGTCGGGGATGTATTCGCCGGGCTGAAGCAGGTTGCTGTAGTATTTTCTCCACTCACCGCGAACCAGTTCGAGGGTGGCAAACCTAAGCACTACCGGCTCCTCAAAGTTTTTCAGGAATATCCTCATAAAGCGGATACTCTTGAAATCCTGAATGTTACCGATGACTTCATCCGGGCTTTGAACCGGAATCTTGAACTGATACCACTTCACATTGCCGCGTTTTCCGTTTTCAAGCGGAATATCTCCGGCATGGTGAATGTCGGTGATGTAGTTCTCTCCGATGTTCATGCGGTCGGGGGTCAGCCTTATGTGGTACTGGAAGTATCGCTCGTTTTCGTTCAGGGTGTTGTCGTGGTTGATGTCTTCCACATTCGGCAGGGTAGTGGCCTGTGTCTGGAATTGTTCGCCCGATTGTTCGGTAGCCGGCGAGTTTCCTTCCACCCCGTTGTACATTTTATAGCGTTCGATTACACTGCTGTATTTGGGGTTGTTGTCGTAATCGGAGCCCCTGAAGAAGTGATAATTGTCGCCCGACGGGTCTTCCCACGCCTTGTTGTAGGCTTCTGAAGCGGTTCCATACAGGTTGGCGATTACCTGCAGGTAGTTTTCGCTGAAGAAACTTCTTTCATCCGCATCCGAGAGTCCGTCGTATCCCACATCCTGAAATGGTCTGGCTGCAATATCGTTGTCGAATGCAAAAACCAGCGCCTGCAGGGTTGGTACACGCCCCCAGATGGTGGTATCCACATTCTTGACCTCAGCCGAAGTGGGGAGCCCGTTCTCGTAGCTCTTTCTTCCGTCGCGCAGAATGTCTTCCGAAACATCACCAAGGTTGAAATAGAGGTCGCCGCCGTGATGGATCGTGTCTTCGGAGAAGGGATCCATCAGCCAGAACTCAATGTATTCGACATTGGCCGCTTCGAAATCGGTGGTTTCAATCTTGCGCATGATACCTGCCCAGCGGGTACGCGGGAACAGCAGTGAGCCGTCTTCCGCAAGGCCTTTCGAAAGTCCCGTAGGCAGCACATCATAGTTGTAGGGTCCGCGCTCCGACGGAAAGTAGGCGAGGTTAAACACCGGCAGGTTCATGGGCTGACCGTGAGGCGGATCGGCATTCGGGAAAACCTCGCTTTCGCGGACGAGCCTCACGGAGTTGCGCGAAAGTTCCTCTTTCGATACATTCTTTGGCCTCAGGTTGCTGTTGCGGTCGTAAAACAGCGGATCGATGGTGTACCATGCCAGTTTGGCACGGTTAAATCCGTAAGCCAGCCCGGTACCCTGAGCTCCTTCGGGGAACATGTTGCGGGTGACCTGTCCCTGCGGGGTGCTGGCCATAAACCAGGTACCCACATTCTTCAGGTCGATGGTCGATTTGGCACCCTCAAAGTCGTCGATGTAGGAGGTTCCGGTTTTGCCCACTGCACGGGAGTGCCCCGGAATGAAGTGCGCCAGTTCGCCGTTGAACTGAATTTTGGAAATGGCTTTGGTGCTGTAGAACGGCAGCTTGTCGATAAGCCGGGTAAGCGCCATCGACTCGGTCTGGTAGTTGAAATCGAGGCCCCACATGGTATTGGAGATGGGCTCCTGACCGAAGTTGGTCTTCTGTGTAAGCGGCCGCTCATGCAGGTTGAGCAGGGTGGCCCCGATGATGAAATCGTTGTTTACCTTGTAATCCACATGCATACCCATCATGGTCTGGGTCTGCAGATTGAAGGTGGCGTTGTTTTCGAGCGAAATGTTGACCGGAGTTCCTGAATTCAGAATGCCCTCGTTCATAATTTTAACGCGACCGAGGGTATAGTCAACCGTATAGTCCACATTCTCGGTCAGGGGGATTCCGCCGGCGGTTACCCGTACCGAACCCTGGGGTACATTGAGTGCATTGAGCGAAATCTCCGATCCCGATGAGGATTTATACTGTCCTTCGATGATGTAGCGGTTTTTGTCGGGGAACTGTTGCGCACCGCTTTTGGTAAGGGTGTAAAGTGAGTCGTAGCAGTACTTGTCCGCCAACTGCTTGTTGTCGAGTTTCTTGCGCAGATAGCTGCCGAACGGCTCCCTAACGGTAAAGAACACCCTTCCGTTCGACGACTGAATGGTACCTCCCTGGCGGGCGGCGTTGTCAATGAAGTCAAAGATGCCGTCGTGCGGCGGATTGAGCTGCGGGTCGAGGTTATCGAAATTGAACACCCTGATCAGCGGAACCCCTTTTACCCCTTCGGGGCCTTCGGTAAAGTAACCGGTGGGAACGGTGTTTTCGTTTCCTGAGTAGAGGATGTTCAGGATAAAGTCTTCGCGGTTTAGCTGGAACGCTCCGATGTTGTACACATTTTTCATCATCAGGTTCCACATGGGAATTCTGGTATTCAGGGCGGTGCTTTTCAGCAGTTTAACCATCAGGGTGCGGGGCGAGGTAATTCCCTGATCCGAAAATTCACCCACCTGATAAATGCTGTCCTGTCCGACAACGGTGTACTGGAAGGCGACGGCAAGCACCTGGTCGGGGTTCAGGGTGCTGTTGAGCGAAATGAAGCCCAGCTTCGAGTTGAATGAATATTCGCCCGGATTAAGTTTGCGGGCATTTTCAATTTTCTCGAAGTCCTGGCCTGAAATATAGCCGAATCCGGGGCCGGTAAGGTATTGGGTAACCCGGTTGATGTCGCGTATATTGGTGGTATCGAATTTGCTCAGCAGGTCGTTCGATCTGTTGTCGGGATATCCGGCTCCCGGTCTGGGATTGATGGTCTGGTTATAGGGTCTGCTCTCGCCGAGGTCCATCAGGGCAACCAGGTTGCGGTTGTCGGTTACGGCTGGGCCGATGTTGGTTACCCAGACTTCAATCTTGGTAATGTTGATGTTGGAGTTAATGATCGGCAGTTTGCTCAGCGCATTGTCGTAATTGCCGGCAAAATACTGAGCCAGGAAGAAGTGCTTGTTGTCTTCGTAGTCGAGTGCCTTTACGCTGAATTTGCTGGTTTGCGCCCCACCCTGTACAGTAATGGTGGACGATTCGCTTTTCTGTTGCGAAAACACTCCGGTAACGGTGGCACGGCCGAACTGCATCTGGGTTTTAAGTCCGAACAGGCTCTGGCTTCCGGTAATCAGGGTGCTGTTTAGGGGGAAGGTAACATCGCCCGCTTCAATCAGCTTGATGATCTCATCTTCCTTTCCTTCGTACTTGAGTTTCAGTTTATTCTCAAAATCGAAGGTGGCTTCGGTATTGTAGTTGGTGTTGAATTCGATTTTGTCTCCGATTTTGGCCATCACACTCATCTGGATGCGCTGCTGGAAATCGAAGTTGGTGGTTCGCCTCTGCCTGATGTCCAGGGCAGGGTCTTCGCGGTGTACCGAGCGGATGCCAAAAGTTATTTCAGCGCTTCCCTGCGGCCGGATGTCGATGGTGCTTCCGCCGAAAATCCTGTCGAAAACCTGACCGCCGATATGAATCTGAGGAATGATGCCGGAGCGCGAAGCCACACCCGAAGAAGCCGACTTTTCGCGCCAGTAATTCTGCAGCGAGCGGTCGAGGTTCAGGTTCTGATATTCGTCAAAATTGAGGGTAGTTGGCGGCGAAAGCTGCAGATCGCCCGCTTTTCTGACAATGCTGTACGAATTTGTGGCAGGGTCGTATATAATCTCTTCCGTAATGTTTGAAGGGCTCCCCAGAAAAAGCCTGTTATTGTCGGTTTGTGCCGGAAAGGCATCCGGTTGCGGCTGCGGAAGGGGATAGGGCAGTTTTTCGCCCGGTTTGGTGGTATCAGGCGGGGTTACGGCCGATGGTGCAGTTCCTGTAGTTGCCTGGATATCGTGCAAAACGGGCATCCCCCAGGCAATGGAACCAACAAAAAACAGTGCAAAAAGGCGTAAAAAGTATTTTATTGTGCGCTCCAAGAAATTCAGTGTTTTGTATGTGTGTTAAATTTGCCTGATTCGTTGAAAATATCCTCTTCTTCTCCGCTCATCTTCAGTAAAGTTGCTGATATTTCAACGGCTTTAACCATGGTGTTGTACAATCATAAAATTTTGAGGGCACTCTTTATCAGCTGTTCCACAGTCAGCGAAGTACCTTCTTCTTTTATAATCTTATCAATGGCCTTCTCGGTCAGTGATTTATTGAATCCAAGCATTGACAATGCAGATAACGCCTCTTCCCGCTTAGTATTGTATGTGCTTCCCAAAATTTCTTTCACACCCTGATCCTTGCCAAGCTTGTCTTTCAGATCGATGATGATCCGCTGGGCCGTTTTTCCGCCTATGCCTTTAACCTTTTGCAGGATGTTGGCCTGCCCCAGTACTATGGCATTGGTTACCTCATCGGGGGTAAGCGATGAAAGAATAAGCCGCGCGGTTCCAGCGCCAACGCCCGAAACGGTAATGAGTTGCCTGAAAAGACGACGCTCGTCTTCGCGGGCAAAGCCGTAGAGTACCATGGCATCCTCCTTAACCGACAGGTGCGTAAGCAAACGGCAGGATTCCAGGTCCTTGATCTGTGAGTAGGTGTTTACCGAAATGGAGATGTCATAGCCTACGCCCTGGCAATCAATCACTACCTCGGCCGGGTTGATTCCGGCTATTTTTCCTTCGATAAAAGCATACATAGTCGGGGCGCTTATCAGTTAACCGGCAAAAATAGAGATATTTATTGAATTGTATATTATTTTCATCACACTCAAATTTATGGATGATTTATTGAAAAGTAATTTGATTTCGCTGCATTGTTTCATACATTTGTTTTTCGTTACAGTGTATGATGAATTCTCGTTAAAATACGGATAATATGAAACCTTCCCTGAGCAAAAAGAATGCACTTGCCTACCATTCCGAAGGAAGACCCGGCAAAATTGAAGTTATTCCTACCAAACCACACAACTCGCAGCACGATCTGACCATGGCCTACAGCCCCGGAGTGGCCGAGCCCTGCCTCGAAATCAAGGAAAATCCCGAGGATGTGTATAAATATACCGCCAAGGGAAATCTGGTGGCTGTGATATCGAACGGCACGGCGGTGCTCGGCCTTGGCGATATCGGCCCCGAAGCCGGAAAACCCGTCATGGAAGGGAAAGGACTGCTGTTCAAAATCTACTCCGATATCGATGTCTTCGATATCGAAATCAACAACAAAACCGTTGAAGGAATGGTGGATACCATTTGTTCCATCTCGCCCACCTTTGGCGGAATCAATCTGGAAGACATCAAGGCTCCCGAATGTTTCGATGTGGAGAACCAATTAAAGGAGCGGCTTAAGATACCTGTAATGCACGATGATCAGCACGGAACTGCCATCATCACCTCGGCCGGCCTGCTGAATGCGGTGGAACTGACAGGGAAAAAGATCGGGGAGATTAAAGTGGTGGTAAACGGAGCCGGCGCTTCGGCCATCTCATGTTCCAAACTCTACATCTCGCTCGGGGTAAAGCCTGAAAATCTGGTGATGGTTGACTCCAAAGGGGTGCTGAACCGTTCACGCACCGATCTGAACAAGTGGAAGCAGCAGTTTGTAACCGACCGCGACATCACCACCCTGGCCGATGCGGTAAAGGGAGCCGATATGTTCCTGGGCCTATCGGTGGCCGGCGTTCTCACACCCGAAATGCTGCTCACCATGGCCGACAATCCCATCGTTTTTGCGCTGGCAAATCCGGTGCCCGAAATCTCATACGAACTGGCCACCGCCACACGCAAGGATGTGATTATGGGAACCGGCCGTTCCGACTATCCGAATCAGGTGAACAATGTACTGGGATTCCCCTATATCTTCAGAGGTGCGCTGGATGTCCGCGCCACGGCCATAAACGAGGAGATGAAACTGGCTGCAGCCCACGCCCTCGCCGACCTGGCCAAACTGCCGGTCCCTGAAGAGGTAAACATCGCCTATCAGATTACCAACCTGAAGTTCGGCAGGGAATACATCATTCCGAAGCCCAGCGACCCCAGGCTGATTACCCACATTTCAACGGCAGTAGCCAGGGCAGCCATGGAGACCGGCGTGGCCCGCAAACCCATTACCGACTGGGACGCTTACCGCGATGAACTTACAAAGAGGCTCGGGCTGAACAAGCCGCTGATCAGGCAGATCAAGGCAATGGCCAGAAAAGATCCGAAACGGGTGGCATTTGCCGAAGCCGAAAACTACAAAATACTTAAAGCCGCCGAAATTGTCATTGACGAGGGCATTGCAATTCCGGTGCTGATCGGAAACCGCGAAATCATTGAAAATCTTATCAGCCAGCACGACCTGGAGCTTCATAATGTTGAAATCATCGACCCGAAGGCGCCCGAAGAAAAAGAGCGGCGCGAACTGTTTGCCAAACAGTTTTACGAGAAACGCAAACGCAGGGGAGTAACCATGAATGCTGCCCTGGAAATGATGACCCACCGCAACTACTTCTGTCCCAGCCTTGTGGAGAACGGCTATGTGGATGCCATGATTTCAGGCCTCACCAGCAGCTATCCGGCAACCATCCGCCCGGCGCTGCGCATCATCGGGAAGAAAAAAGATGCCACCATTGTATCGGGAATGTACATTATGCTCACCAAAAAAGGGCCGTTCTTCTTTGCAGACACTACCGTTAACATGAACCCCGATGCCGATAAGCTGGTGGAGATTACCCGGCAGGCAGCGGCCACCATCAGGCAATTCAATGTAGAGCCGCGCATCGCCATGCTTTCCTACTCCAACTTCGGTTCGGTTGAGGGCAGAATTCCTATTATGGTAAGAGAAGCCGTTGAAAAATTGCATAAAGAGTGCCCCGATTTAATCGTTGATGGCGAGATGCAGGCCAATTTTGCCCTGAACAACGAAATGCTTCGGGAAAACTTTCCCTTCTCAAAGCTGATCGACGGGCCGGCAAACACCCTGATATTCCCCTATCTCACGGCCGGAAACATCGCCTACAAGCTGATGCAGGAGATGGGCGGTGCCGAAGCCATTGGCCCCATTCTGATGGGACTCAGCAAATCGGTGCATATTCTGCAGATGGGATCCGGTGTAATGGAAATCGTAAATATGGTGACCATTGCCGTAATTGATGCTCAGCGTAATGAAGTGAACGAAAAATAAGAGGCATGACCCGATAACAGGGAATCCGGTACGATTCGGGAACTTTATCCTGAAAAAAAACTACCGGATTCTTTTATGTTAATATCTAAATTCTTACTTTTGTTCAGTAAATCTGTTTAATAGTTATACAACTCCTTTTACAGGAACCATTTCAAAAATAAAAACATGAAAAAGATCACCATTATCGGTGCCGGAAATGTTGGCGCCACAGTTGCAAACGTCATTGCACACAAGGAACTGACCCGTGAAATTGTGCTGGTAGATATCAAGGAGGGGGTTGCCGAAGGGAAAGCCCTCGATATCTGGCAGACCTCTTCAATCAACAACTTCAATACCCGGGTGGTTGGGGTAACCAACGATTATCTGAAAACCAAAGGCTCATCCATCGTGGTGATTACATCAGGCCTTCCCCGTAAACCCGGAATGAGCCGCGACGATCTTATCAAAACCAATGCGGCAATCGTTAAGGAAGTTACTGAAAAGGTGATCAAGTACTCACCCGAAGCCATCATCATCGTGGTTTCCAATCCGCTTGATGTGATGACCTATACCGCCTACAAGGCCGCCCGCAAAAGTTCCACACGCGTATTCGGAATGGCAGGAATCCTCGATACAGGCCGTTACAAAGCCTTCCTTGCCGATGCACTGAATGTGTCGCCCAAGGACATTCACTCGCTGTTGCTCGGAGGCCACGGCGACACCATGGTACCCCTTCCCAGATATACTTCGGTAGGCGGTATTCCTATTACCGATATGCTGAACAAGGAAGAGATTGATAAAATTGTGGAGAGAACCAGAAAGGGAGGCGGTGAGCTGGTTAACCTGATGGGTACATCGGCCTGGTATGCTCCCGGCGCTGCTGCCGCACAAATGGTTGAAGCCATTGTGGATGACCAGAGGCGTATCTTCCCCGTTTGCGCACTGCTGCAGGGCGAATACGGATTGAAGGATATCTATATGGGTGTTCCTGTAATCCTCGGCGAAAACGGTATCGAAGAGATCATCGAACTGAACCTGAACAAGGAAGAGAAGAAGATGCTCGATGAGTCGGCAGGCTCAGTAAAGAGCATGATGAAAGTACTCGACGACATGAAGTTGTTTGAGGATTGATTCCCATAAATAACCTGAATTTATTGAACGGCGGGATAGGTTCTCCTGCCGTTTTTTTTATCCGCCCGGCTTTCGGGAGGAACAAACTATGCATAGGGCCGGCCC
>LUZO01000049.1 GCA_001603685.1 Bacteroidales bacterium Bact_23 | reverse complement strand
TGTGATTTGAATTCAAGTATTCACCTGTAAGAAGTTACTAATGACAAAAAAGAAATTGCCCGTTCGTTTTACGGGTCAGCACTTTACTATTGATAAAGTGCTAATAAAAGATGCAATAAGACAAGCAAATATAAGTAATCAGGATACGGTTTTAGATATTGGGGCAGGCAAGGGGTTTCTTACTGTTCATTTATTAAAAATCGCCAACAATGTTGTTGCTATTGAAAACGACACAGCTTTGGTTGAACATTTACGAAAATTATTTTCTGATGCCCGAAATGTTCAAGTTGTCGGTTGTGATTTTAGGAATTTTGCAGTTCCGAAATTTCCTTTCAAAGTGGTGTCAAATATTCCTTATGGCATTACTTCCGATATTTTCAAAATCCTGATGTTTGAGAGTCTTGGAAATTTTCTGGGAGGTTCCATTATCCTTCAGTTAGAACCTACACAAAAGTTATTTTCGAGGAAGCTTTACAATCCATATACCGTTTTCTATCATACTTTTTTTGATTTGAAACTTGTCTATGAGGTAGGTCCTGAAAGTTTCTTGCCACCGCCAACTGTCAAATCAGCCCTGTTAAACATTAAAAGAAAACACTTATTTTTTGATTTTAAGTTTAAAGCCAAATACTTAGCATTTATTTCCTGTCTGTTAGAGAAACCTGATTTATCTGTAAAAACAGCTTTAAAGTCGATTTTCAGGAAAAGTCAGGTCAGGTCAATTTCGGAAAAATTCGGTTTAAACCTTAATGCTCAAATTGTTTGTTTGTCTCCAAGTCAATGGGTAAACTGTTTTTTGGAAATGCTGGAAGTTGTCCCTGAAAAATTTCATCCTTCGTAGTTCAAAGTCGGGTGGTTGTCA